>NZ_LSSO01000113.1:0-144456 GCF_001645205.1 Brevibacillus sp. SKDU10
AAGCGCAGTTAAAAGCGATTGCAGAGACAAATAAAAACGTCCAAAGCATGCAAGAACTATCAAACGATCTAGAAGCTCATGTGCCTAAATTCCAAGTTTAAGTACAAGCTTGCCGTTCTCCTTAGCAGAGACGGCAAGTTTTTTTGTCAGTACAGTAAGCAACCTCTCAGAATCTCTTTATTTTTTATTTCTATCAAAGTGTGAATATTTTCCTGAGAAAAGGAGAAGCTAGAAATACGAATGGAGGTACGAGATCGAAATGAAAAGATTACTTCATGTTTTTCTCTGTTTGGTTACTTGCATAACCATACTTACTCCAGGGCTAGCTTCTGCAGAAGAGTCAAAACCTGATATGGCTCCGCATGCAAAATCAGCGATCCTGATGGAGGCAGATTCCGGAACCATTCTGTTTGAAAAAAATGCGCATGAGAAACTACCGCCTGCAAGTATCACTAAGGTAATGACCTTGTTATTGATTTTTGAGGCGATGGAACGAGGAGAAGTAAAGCTAACCGACAAAGTTCGTACCAGCGAACGAGCTGCTTCCATGGGTGGATCTCAGATTTTCTTGCAGCCTGGTGAAGAGATGACAGTGGAGGATATGGTGAAAGGGATTGCTATTGCTTCTGGAAATGATGCTGCAGTTGCTATGGCCGAGCATATCGGAGGAACAGAGGAAGTGTTTATCAAGAAGATGAATGAACGAGCTGCTCAATTAGGTTTAAAAAATACACACTTTATTAACTGCAACGGATTACCCTCCCCAGATCATTACACAACTGCCTCTGACATCGCAATCATGTCGCGCGAGCTGTTAAAACATGAAATAATTACTAAATATACCGGCATCTATCAAGATTATCTACGAAAAGACAGTGCCAGCCCATTCTGGTTAGTTAACACGAACCGACTTGTTCGTTTTTATGACGGAGTGGATGGCTTGAAGACGGGGTACACCTCGGAAGCCAAATTTTGTATTACAGCAACAGCAAAACGTAAAAATATGCGTGTAATTGCTGTTGTATTGGGTGAACCCGATACCAAGGTAAGAAATAGAGAAATTACTGGCATGTTTGATTATGCCTTTAATCATTATCAAGTACATCCCATATATAAAAAAGGGGATGTTATTCAACAGCTTTCTTTGGATAAGGGAGAAGAAACGAAGGTAAACGTTGTGACCGAACAGCCTGTTAGTCTTCTTTTGAAAAAAGGAGAAAATCCTAATGCATTTGTAAAAGAGATTACACTTGCTAGTGAGGTAAAAGCTCCAATTAAAAAGTCAAATGTAGTGGGCCATATTTTTATTAAAAAAGATGGTAAAGAAGTAGCCCGAATTGATTTGTATCCAGAGAAAACCGTTGAACGTGCCAATATGTGGGACATACTCAAAAGAACAACCCAGAAGGTAATGTTTACCTATCGCTGAAATTACGAAAAATGTCGAGAATGTCCACTTTTGTAGAGGCTTCTCGACTTTTTTGTTCTTTTGTCGGCTGGGAGGATTTGGTTTATTGCGTAGAGAAAAAGAGAGACATCAACGGGAGAAGGAGTTGTTCCAAGTTATGAGCTTGCACATTGAGATGGAGACCTTACGTGAGGTCCTGTTGGTCCGCCTGCAAGGTGAGCTGGATCATCACACAGCGGAAATCTTGAGGAACCGTTTAGACACTGCTATCAAGGATGAGCAGATTCGTCATGTGGTCCTCGACTTGGAGGACTTGACCTTCATGGATAGCTCAGGAATTGGCGTGATTTTAGGGAGATACAAACAAATTACAGCGCGTTCTGGTGAGGTATTTGTTTGTTCGATTAATCCAACGATTTATCGTATTTTTGAAATGTCAGGTTTGTTTAAGGTTTTAAAGTATAAAGAGCATGTATCAGATGCTTTAGACGTACTGGGGGTGGCATAACGATGAGAAATCACATGCAACTACAATTCTCTGCCCTCAGTCAAAACGAAGCATTTGCTCGCGTTGCAGTGGCATCTTTTATCTCGCAGCTCGATGTCACAATGGAAGAATTAGAGGAAATCAAAACTGTCGTATCAGAAGCAGTGACGAATGCGATTATCCATGCCTATGAGGAAAACCCGCTTGGAGTGGTTCATATTGAAGCTGCTTTAGAGGATGGAGTAGTTGAGCTTGTCATTGAGGATTATGGAAAAGGAATTGTTGATGTGGAAGAGGCGATGCAACCATTGTTTACTTCTAGGCCAGAGCTGGAACGCTCAGGAATGGGTTTTACGATTATGGAAAATTTCATGGATTCATTAGAAGTTGTTACGGCCATTGATCAGGGTACAAGGATTCGCTTAGTTAAACGTCTCGCTTATGCAAAAGCTTTACAAAGCTAGGGGTAATGCCATGGGAGCCGATATTAAAAACGCTAGTCAGCCGTTTCTTACTAACGAACAAGTAAAAGAGCTCATTGCTAAAAGCCAAACGGGAGATACGTCTGCACGTGACCAACTGGTAAGTAGTAATATTCGTTTAGTATGGTCTGTTGTCCAACGTTTTATGAACCGTGGCTATGAAGCAGATGATTTGTTTCAAATTGGGTGTATTGGATTATTAAAGGCAGTCGACAAATTCGATTTAAACTATGATGTCAAATTCTCAACGTATGCTGTTCCAATGATCATCGGAGAAATTCAACGCTTTCTGAGGGATGATGGTACGGTCAAAGTAAGTCGTTCGTTGAAGGAAACTGCAAACAAAGTGCGAAGAACGCGGGACGAATTGTATAAGAAATTCGGGCGTTCACCTACCATCAGCGAAGTTGCAGAGACGCTGGGTCTTTCTAATGAGGATGTCGTATTTGCTCAGGAGGCTAGTCGAGCGCCATCATCGATTCATGAAACGGTTTTTGAAAATGATGGTGATCCTATCACCTTGATTGATCAAATAGCCGATGAAAGCTTAAGCAAGTGGTTTGATCAGATTGCCTTGCGTGATGCAATAAGCAAGTTAACAGAACGGGAACAATTGATCGTTCTTCTTCGTTACTATAAAGATCAAACTCAATCCGAGGTAGCTGAGAGATTAGGAATCTCACAGGTACAGGTGTCGCGATTGGAAAAGCGGATACTTCAGACGATAAGAGACCAAATCGAGCAATAGCTCGAATGGTCTCTTTCTTTTTGCAGATACTACATAAAAACACCGCACTGCTTGCATTAGGCAGGAAGGAGGCAGTGAATATGGAGCAGATTTTATTTTTACGCTTACGTAAGCGACTGGTGATAAGACAGAAAGATGTTATTCTGCTCGGTGATATCTGTCAGCTTTATTTAGACGGGGAGCGCGAGCAGAAATTACGTCGTATTCCGCTCTATCAAGTAAAAAAAGAGGATGGGAATTTGATTATCATCGACATTATGCAGGTAATCCGTAAACTGCGTCAGATGTATCCAGAGATCCACCTTGAGGTACAGGGTTCGACTCAAATTATCGTTGAGGTAGAGAATCCCGCCAAACGTGCTAATTTTTTTCTTGTATCATTTGTTTGGCTTCTCCTGTTTATAGGATCTGGTTTAGCCCTGATGAACTTTCACGCTGATGTCAGCATGTTAGAGGTACAGCGACGTCTATATCAGCTAATCACGGGACAATATGAAAAACGTCCTCTACTGCTCCAAATCCCTTACTCATTAGGAATCGGTCTTGGGATGGTTTTGTTTTTTAATCATATTTTTCGTAAACAATTCAACGAAGAGCCCAGTCCACTTGACGTTGAATTATTTTTATATCAACAGAACCTGGATCAATATTATTTAGAAAATGAGAACGAGGAAAATCAACGAGATAAGACATGATGCTTCTATATTTGTTTGTCATCGTAATGGGACTAGGCTGGGGTCTTGCTGTAGGAAGTGGTCTGGTTGCTTTTTTAAGCGTTCTGGATATCATTCCACGCCTTACACAGCTCTCTTCTTCTCATTCTTTTATTCGCAGCTATGAATGGGCCATCGTCTTAGGTGCGCTTTGGTTTACATGGTGTGATTACTTTGCGATTTCCGTGCAGCTCCCAGCAGTGTTAACCGCTGTGGTAGGAAGCTTCGCTGGAATATTCGTAGGTATGCTAGCGGCTGGTCTTACAGAGGTTTTAAATGTGTTTCCTATCTTAACCAAGCGATTAGGGCTCCATGATTATATGAGAAATTTTTTGATGGCGATGGTGTTAGGGAAGATAGTAGGTTCTTTGCTGCAATGGACTTTCTCTTTATAAAGCTCATGAGAGGCTGAGAAGGAACCATGAAATAAGCCTGGTAAATCGAACCATTCATAGAATAGCACTGACATAGCAAAAATAAGCAGTAGGAATTAGACATTACAATTGCACTTCATAATGGAAATAAAGGGGACAAGTTAGATGGCAACAAAACAAAAACAGGGCTTTAAACTACAAATGAATAAGCAGGTCTATCAGGAGCAAGCTCAAAAATATGAGCCCAAACGAAATGTTCTGCTAAACTGCTTTCGTGCTTTCTGGGTAGGTGGAGCAATTTGTTTGCTAGGGCAAATCATTCAGAATCTCTATATCACTTTTTTGCATCTGGACACAGAAAAGGCTGCCGGACCAACCTCCATTACTCTTATTTTTATCTCTGTCTTATTAACTGGATTTGGTATTTATGACTATATCGGTCAATATGCCGGTGCTGGGTCAGCAGTTCCCATTACAGGCTTTGCTAATTCTATGTCATCTGCTGCCATTGAATACCGCAGTGAGGGCTATGTGCTTGGTGTAGCTGGCAACATGTTTAAATTGGCGGGTTCTGTTATCGTTTATGGAGTTACGGCAGCTTTTATTTTTGGAATGCTGCGAGTGATGTTAAATATGTTCTACTAAAACGAGGTGAAAACAGTGAGTACGGCAACGAAAGGTAAAAATAGAGTTAGTCAGCAAACGTGGAGATTCAACGAGGATGTTCGGATTCAGGGAAGTGCGGTGGTGGTAGGGCCTAAGGAAGCAGAAGGACCATTAAAAGATTTATTTGATAAAAGTTATGACGATATGTACGCAGGTCAGGATTCCTGGGAAAAGGCCGAAAAAAAGCTAATGGAGGATGCCATTACTTTTGCAATTAAGAAAGCTAATTTGAAAAAAAATCAAATCGATCAGATTATCGCAGGTGATCTGCTTAATCAAAATATCACAGTTAGTTTTACGGCTGAAAAAATGCAATTTCCGACACTTGGCATGTACGGGGCATGTTCCTCCTCTATGCTGACACTCTCAACCGCTACCGCCCTAGTCAACGCAAGATATTCTAACTATATAGTAGCCGCGTGCAGCAGCCATAACGCAACAGCCGAACGGCAATTCCGTTATCCGACTGAATATGGTGGACAAAAGCCTCCTCATTCACAAGTTACAGTTACCGGAGCAGGCGCGGCAGTTGTAGGGATAGGGGGAAAAGGACCTCGGATCACCTATTCTACAGTCGGCAAAGTAATAGATATGGGGATTACAGACCCTTTTGCAATGGGAGCCGCGATGGCGCCTGCCGCTGTTTCTACAATTGCTACTCATTTTATTGATACGGGACGTAGCCCATCTGATTATGATCTCATTGTCACAGGAGATTTGGGGACAGTCGGATCTGCTATTTGCAAAGATATGCTAGCAAAAGAAGGCTTTAACGTAGAAGGTGTGTACAATGACTGCGGTCTTATGATTTATCCACCTGATGAGGAAGTGTTTGCAGGGGCGAGTGGATGCGCCTCAAGTGCCAGCGTGACGTACAGCTATATTATGAAGCAGCTTCAATCAGGCAAATTAAAAAAGGTGCTTGTGTGCGCAACCGGTGCATTACTTAGTCCCACCAGTACACAACAGGGAAATTCAATCCCGTGTATCGCTCACGCAGTAGCATTTGAAGGAGGAGAGTAATCGTGGAATATCTTATTGCCTTTATCATAGGAGGATTAATCTGTGTGGTTGGGCAGATCATGTTAGACGTAGCTAAAATAACACCTGCCCATGTCATGGTTACATTGGTAGTCTCAGGTGTGGTGCTTGATTTTATTGGAATCTACGATGGTTTTATTAAATTTGCAGGTGCAGGTGCTACTGTGCCAATTATCAGCTTCGGACATTCACTGTACCATGGTGCCTTGCAGGAATTAAATCAAACCGGTGCCATTGGAGTAGCCAGCGGGATGTTTGAAGTGCCAGCGGCTGGTATTACTGCGGCAATTGCTTTTAGTTTTCTTGCTTCTCTGGTGTTCAAACCAAAAGGATAGGAATTTTGGCGGAGGAGGCGGTTCGATGAATCATGCTCGACGCCGCGTTATCATTATCACAGACGGTGACCATATCGCTCAGAGGGTAATAGAAGAAGTAGCCCGACAAATCGGGGGAAGATGCATTTCATTATCCGCGGGAAATCCAACACCACTGTCAGGAGAGCAGATGGTAACCCTTATTAAGCAGACACCTTATGATCCGGTGCTAGTAATGTTTGATGACAATGGGAATTACGGTTTTGGACGTGGAGAAAGGGCTATTTGTTTTGTGGCGAAGCATCCAGACATTGAAGTGTTAGGGGCAGTAGCAGTTGCCTCCAATACGAAATGGGTAACAGGCACTAAAGTGAAATATTCAGTTACGAAACAAGGAATAGTGGTGGAGGATGCTGTCGACAAGGAGGGGGTCGTCCACAAGGAACTTCAGCATCGAATTTACGGCGATACGGTTGATATTCTAAATGCATGTGATATTACCCACATAATTGGGATTGGCGATATCGGAAAAATGGACGGCAGGGACCACATTAATAAAGGCTGTCCGATTACTAAAAAAGCAATAGAGTGGATTATGGAAAGGAGTGGATATCGTGTCGGAGGATAAACAGGACAAGCAGCCTATAGTCTCTAGCCTTGAAGAAAATAGGGCGTTTCTTGATGACAAGCTAGGGATAGGCACATCATTTGATATTGGCGTCCATGATTTAAAAGTAGGTCGTACTCGAGTCAGTCTGTATTATATTAATGGCTTTGCAGACAGCACAATCGTAACATTAATTTTACAAGACCTCAATAATGTAAAAGAACGGGAAACAAGCGAGGATGGCTGGAAAATATTTTATCAGAAATATGTCCCTTTCTTTCAAATATCCAAGATAAAAACGTGTAATGAATTCATGGATAAGGTATTGGTTGGTCAAATCGGGCTGTTGATTGATGGTGAGGATACAGCTCTGATGATCGATGCAAAAATTTATTTGACTCGTACACCAGAAGAGCCAGATACCGAACGCGTTGTACGAGGAGCTCATGATGGTTTTACAGAAAATCTAGTTTCCAATACCTCGCTTACTCGTCGCCGTATACGTGATGAGCGTTTGCGGTTTGAAATTATGCAGGTCGGGGAACGCTCGAAAACAGATGTTGCGATCGCTTATCTGGCTGATGTAGCTAATCCGCATTTAGTGGAAAAATTAAAATCAAGAATTCAGGAGATCCAAATCGATGGAATTCCCATGTCAGAGAAAACCATTGAAGAGTTTATTATTGGAAAATCGCTTAATCCATTCCCTATGGTACGTTATACAGAACGTCCGGACGTAGCGGCCATTCATTTGCTTGAGGGACATGTCCTAATTTATGTAGATACATCACCTAGCGTCATCATTACTCCTGCTACCTACTTTCATCATGTACAGCATGCGGAGGAATACAGGCAGACGCCAGTTGTTGGAGCGTATCTGCGCTGGGTACGTTTTCTAGGGATTATTGTCTCTTTACTGTTACCGCCCCTGTGGCTGTTATTAGTGATGCATACAGAGTATGTCCCTTCCCAATTAAAATTTCTCGGTTTGAAGAATCAAGGTTCTATTCCCATCATGGTACAGTTTTTACTAGCTGAGCTTGGACTTGATTTAATGAGGATGGCGGCAGTACATACTCCTGCACCGCTTTCTATTGCAATGGGACTTATTGCAGCTATTTTAATTGGTGAGATTGCCATCGAGGTAGGTCTGTTCTCACCGGAAGTAATCCTGTATCTAGCTGTTGCGGCAATTGGCACCTATGCAACTCCAAGCTATGAACTAAGCATGGCCAACCGTCTGGTTCGGTTACTATTGTTGCTTACTACTGGACTTTTTGGATTGCAAGGCTATATGTTTACCTGCGCCTTTATTTTACTTGCGCTTGCGATGACCAGGTCGATTGATACCCCTTATTTGTGGCCATTTATTCCGTTTAACTATGAAGGATTTAAGGAAATTGTATTACGCAAGGCTGTGCCGTACCAGGAAAAACGGCCAAGCGTTGTTCGCTCCCAAAACCCAAACAGACAATAGAAGAGTAAACATAGTTATATATATCTTGGATTTGGTTACTTGCTGTGGTATATTAATGCTTAAAAATTAGATATACGAATAAAAATACAGGGCATATAGCAAGCCGCGAGAATGTGGCTTCGCTATTTCCTTCCTAAAAAAGTCAAAATACATGGAAAAGACAGAATAGGTTTATACAATGATAGGGAAAGTGGATGAGGAGGGCAAAGGTTATGTTTTTGCATGGCACAAGTCGCATCAATGAAAAAGGGCATCTTGAAATTGGGGGATGTGATACTACCAAGCTAGTAGAGCAATATCAGACTCCATTGTACGTCTATGATGAAACATTAATTCGGGAAAAGTGCCGTGCTTTTGTAGAGGCCTTTCAGCAAAGCGGGTTTGCCTTCCAAGTAGCCTATGCCAGTAAAGCTTTTTGTACGATGGCAATGTGCAAGTTGATAGAAGAGGAAGGATTATCTCTGGATGTAGTTTCTGCTGGAGAATTATATACGGCATTGGCAGCAGGGTTCCCGGCAGAACGAATTCATTTCCACGGGAATAATAAAACCATGCAGGAATTAATTATGGCTCTAGAAGCCAATATTGGCTGTTTTGTGGCTGATAATTTTTATGAATTAGAGATGCTGCATGACCTTGCCAAAGAACGTGGATTGACAGCTAATGTGTTGTTGCGTCTTACACCAGGCGTAGAAGCACATACGCATGAATATATATCCACTGGACAGCAGGACTCCAAATTTGGGTTTGATATGATAAGCAATCAAGCGATGAAGGCGATTGAAGTAGCGCAGGAAAGCCAAGCGTTGCATTTACTTGGCATCCATTGTCATATAGGCTCGCAGATTTTTGAAACGGATGGTTTTTTATTGGCTATTCAGCGGCTGACGGAATTTTTAGCAGATGTTAGACAGGAGCTGGGCTTTACCTGTCAGGTATTTAATGTCGGAGGCGGTTTTGGTATTCGTTATGTGGAGGGGGATACACCGCTTGTAGCAAAAGATTATATTGAAGCAATTACAAATAGCGTTCGTACAGAATTTATCAAGCATAACCTGCCCTTCCCAGAAATTTGGATTGAACCTGGACGAAGCATTATTGGAGATGCTGGGACAACCTTGTATACCATTGGGGCAACGAAGGAAATTCCTAATGTCCGAAAATATGTTGCAATTGATGGGGGAATGACTGATAACCTGCGTCCGGCTTTGTATCAGGCTAAATATGAGGCCTGTGTGGCTAATCGCTTACATGAGCCTGCTACAGAATTGGTTTCGATAGCAGGTAAATGCTGTGAAACAGGCGATATGCTGATCTGGGACATTCATCTATCCGCACATCAGCCAGGAGATATTTTAGCAGTTTCTAGTACCGGTGCTTATGGATATGCAATGGCAAATAACTATAATAGAATCACCCGCCCTGCTGTTGTATTTGTTAAGGACGGAGAGGCCGAATTGGTGGTCCAGCGTGAATCATTAATGGATCTGATTCGAAATGATCGCCTGTATACGAAGGTCTCTCTATAAAAAGGATGATAAAGTACCTCAAGGAAAAGAGATATCAGCTATTGGATCTCTTTTTTTTGCTTTGTACAATGATAACTTGCTATTAGGAATTGAACAAGATAAGATAAAAGGGATAAAGACCACTACGTACTTTAAGCGAGTGGACTACTTATTTACCCCCTCTTGTAAGGGAATGGAAATATTGGAGGTATATACATATGAAAAAAGGTCAAATTACCCTAGAAGACGGCAATAAGGTTGTTATTGAATTCTTTGATAAAGAAGCTCCTGGTACCGTTGCAAACTTCGAAAAGCTAGCAAGTGAAGGCTTTTACAATGGCCTAACCTTCCACCGTGTTATTCCAGGATTCGTTGCACAAGGCGGTTGCCCGCATGGAACAGGAACTGGCGGCCCTGGATACACAATCAAATGTGAAACACAAGGCAACCCACACAAGCACGTTCGAGGTGCATTGTCGATGGCACATGCAGGTAAAGATACAGGCGGCAGCCAATTCTTTATCGGCTATGATGCATTCCCGCATTTAGACGGTGTTCATACTGTATTCGGACAAATTATCGAAGGCATGGAGCATGTGGACAAAATTAAGCAAGGCAATAAAATGACTGAAGTGAAGGTTTGGGAAGAATAGTTCCAAGTCAATCATAATGAATCCCCTAGTGAAGGTGTTACTCTTTGCTAGGGGATTCATTTTTTACATGCTTTTTTCTTTTACAGGTAATCAGTTGAATACGAAATTCATTTCATCTTTTTTTAAAAAAGCTTATTTATCAGGATTAGTTACAAACTATCGTCCCTCAATCCTTCCCGACATTATATTAAATCTCTCCTTTCTACCTTATAAAAATGAGATTAGAGATTTTGGATTTCAAATAAAAGCTGTCATTTTTTCTTATTTCAGAAAAGGAATATCATGAATTAAAGCAAAGAGCGACTTTTGTCGTAAGTAATTCTCACATCCTCTTAAATAAGTTTGAAAAAGCTGAGGAAATTTTGTGCTCGTCAGAAAAATCAAACCATATTTTTGTTATTGAGCGTTCAAAATTTATACGTGCGAACATATACTTTGGGAAAGGTGAGTATAACAAGGCAATTCCGATTCTTTGGGAGTGTTTGTTAGAAGCAACAGAAGATACAAGAGTTCACATTATGAACGATTTGTTGGAATCATATATTAATTTAAACGATATAACCTCAGCACAAAAATTTCTAGAAGCAGAAGAGCCCTTACTTTGTTTCAATGTAAATACACCTCATAAGCATCGTGAGTTAGGAAGGTTTTTTAAGTTAAAAGGAATTTTGCAAATAAAGTTGGGGAAGATTGATTGTGCTATTCAATCGTACTTAAGAAGCATTCATTTTTATGAGCAAATTAGTGCTAACGAGGAGATTAGTCACTGTATAGGTGAAATACTTTCATTTCATTTTGAGACTCAACAAGCAATTCAATTAAGCCTTTTAGGAAAACTTGCCAATGTTTATAATAGTCTTAATAATCCACATAAAGGAAAGATGGTTGTACAATGAAAAAATTTGTATTAACAGCTTCAGTCTTTTTGCTATCTATATCGTTCTCAACTTCTTTTGTATCTGTAGACAAACAACATATTGAAAAAAGATCATTTTCAGCAAACACTATCAAACCATACACTGGTGATGGAGGGCATTAACTAAGTTATTTTGCAGAACGCCTTATAAGGGCGTTCTTTTTTGTGCGGAATTTAAAGGCGTTTCTTCGAAAAAAAGGCAAGTAGTCCCTGCAATAAATGGTAAAAAATACATATAAGGAGAAAGGAGGTGGCTGATATTGGTTTTTGCTTTGGTAAATCTATCAATTCATTATGTTGTGGTCTTACTGCTTGTACTTATTTGTGGTGCACTTGGAGATTGGTATGAAAATCTAACTGAGAATCCAGTCAGGTTTCTTATGTTTATTGTTATTCAATTCATTATTTATATCCTTGTCTGGGCGGGGGTATATTGGATGGATTTAAAAGAAATAAAAAAAATTAACGATCAGTTAAAGAGGAAATAATCCCAAAACATATCGTGATGAAAAGAATGCAAGAAAAGAAATCATTCGACACCTTTAGCTGAATACTGTAATTTTAGATTCGCAGCTAAAAAATCATGAAAAGTCAGCCATAGAATTTCTAAGGGCTGACTTATCTTTTCGAGAAGATGGGTCTCTTAGGTAAAGTTACAGCTCTTCCTAGTAAATTTCCCTTAAGAAGTTGTCAGGTGTTTGTTGAGTGGTATTTCTATACCTTCGTCAATAAAAATCATATCGTGGAAATTGATAAAACTCATTGTATTTCGAATCCAATAGAGATTAGGTTCAATTTTAAACAAATGGGTGGGAGGTTGATCATCAAAAGTGATAATAAAATGCTCAACATTACGGCTGACAGTAAAGCTTGTTTGATAGTCATCAGTAAGCTGATAAGTACCTTCTATGCTATCTGTCGTGTTTATTACCATGATAGTAGGGTGTTTTGGTGCTATAGGTTTTTCTCTGTTTTGAGGAAAGGTTAAAAATGATAAGATTTGTTGTTCATACATAGGGCTTATCTCTTCATTTGTTAATAGAATGATTATTTTTTCATTTGTCAAAGAATATAAGCAATGGGCGGAGTATCCGATCTCCCCACCAGAGTGACCAAAAGAGTCTTCTTGAATTACGAATCCGTAGCCATAATTGTTAGATAAAGGGGAAGGGGTTAGAGCACGTTTTACTAATTCGGGGGATACCAGTTTTCCTTGAATAAATCCCTTTAAAAACTGAGCAATCTCCTTTGCTGTAGAGTAGATGCCACCATCACCATAGAAGCCGCATTGCTTATCAACATAATGAAAGATAGGATCATCTGTTACAGCAATATATTTTCGATTAACATAATCGAAAAGCTTTCCGACAGCAATTTGTTCAGCGTTTGGTTTCGTAGTTGTATGTGTAAGGTGAAGAGGGGCTACAATCATCTTATGTAGATAATCCTCATATGAGAGTTTGCTTATATACTCGATCATTTTTGCTAATAATACATAGTTTGTATTGGAATAAAACGATCCGCTGCCTGCAGGGAAGTATGGTTCTTTGGTATGTAAGATTTCTTCAATGTCTGTTACTGAAGGATTGCCTATATATTCTGGGATGCCAGATGTATGTGTTAATAAGTGTTCAATAGTTACATTTTTATAGGTAATCGTGTTAAACCATTTCGTCAGTGTATCTTCAAGAGTAATAGCTTTTGCTTCTATTAATTGCAATATCATTACGGCAGTATACATCTTACTTAAAGAAGCAATATCGAACAGTGTATCTTCCGTTATAGAGACGAAATTATCTATATCTTTATAACCTAATGTAAGGCTAACGCTTTCGTTAGTACTTGTCTCTACATAAAGGGAACCGTTAAATTGTAATTTTTTTAATGTAGGATAAATAGTATTGTACATATTTTAGTCTCCTTATTATATTAGTTATCTAACATATTTAGCGTGAGGAAATCAAAGGAACTCTTTCACGGCGATTTCCTGTAATTTCTTTGTGATTCGTTCCAATTCATTAAGCTCTGAAAGCGTCAATTTAGAAAATAAACGATCAGCCACAGCTCGTTCTACATACTCCTGCTTGTGGAAATATTCCCATCCTTTATAATCTAATGTAATAAATATTTCACGACGATTATCTGGATTAATAGTACGACGGATTAACTGATTTTTCTCCATCTTGGAAATAAGCTGACTTACTGCACTAGAGCTAACGTTCATTTCTAAAGCAATTTCACCTACAGATATTTTTTTAGCATAATAGACAATATCTAACAGTACGGCTTGTTGCGTTGTGATAGAACTAGCCAGATGTGTTTTGTAATAGTTGTAAATCAAACGGTTGATTGCATAATCGGCTTCATTAATTTGTTTTACTTGCGTGTATAAATCCAAACAGACCATCCTTTAATATGTTAGTTAACTAATATATTAGAGAATGATTTAAAAAAAGTCAATTTTCTGTAATTATATCATATAAAAAAGAAAACTCTTTTAATTAAGGATAAGGTATCTCGGTAGGAATTATCCGTGTCAGTAGCTTGCTCAATATGCCCATTTTTGAATCAGGTGAACGTATCCGAAATGAGGTGACGAAAGAAATAATATTATGAAGCTATTCATTCTCTTCAAAATCAATATCGCAGTCCAAGTAATGCTTTTGTTTTGCTTGATAGAAAATAACCAAATCAATTCTGTTAGTGCTACTGAAGCAAAGGCTATTAGTCCTAGGAGGGTTAAAAGGAGACATTGTTATGAAAAAATGTAATACTTCATTTGTATTATCTTTACTAGCAAATATAGGATTTATAATATTTATAATCGCAGATTTTTGCTTTCATTTCGGACATGTTTATTGGTTACAGTGGGGATTACTTTTTAATTTTTTGAAAATGGTTTACTTTATTTCCCTTATGTTTACTTTTTATGAATATGTAAAGGGGGGAATTAATAAATCCTTTATTAGTGGTGTTACACTGAATATTTTAGGTTTTATTCTGTACGTAATGTATAGGAATAGTTTATAGGCTAAAAAGGAAGCTGACCTGAGCAATCAGGAAATCTAATTCAAAAAACCGATACGAAAATTGAAACTACCCGCCTCCATGTATATATGGAAAACAGGTAGTCTCGATCTCGTTACTATCTAAGTAATAGTGTAGTTTATCTGCGTGTTACAATTGGTTATGTGGCAGCCTGTAAGAAAGGCTAAGCTGATTAAGTCTAGTGTGTTTGTTACATACGACATAGAGGAATTACCTACCAGTCCACTATGACAATCCAGCCCTAATAGTTATAAACATCAGAATCAACATCAATGGTAACAGTGTTATTGTTGTCGCGGGTTACTTTTGCGTGATCCTCCTGCGGGATTGAAAATTTATTGTTAGGAACAGGGGTTCCATCGACTTTAATGTTTGAATAGATGGCTTTATTTTTCCCCGTATTATCATTGGATACCACAGTAGAAAGCAGCTTCCAATTCGAGATTTGAGGTATATTCAATTTGTCAGCAGATTCGATGATGGTGATGGTTTTTGTATCGCCAGGTGTAGTACATGTCCGCTCGCTGCAAATTGTGGTACCATCCAGTTTCATGCGAACTTTTCCATTATAGTTATACCACAAATAAAGGTTTACATCGGAACCTGACTTATATGCATTTCGATACTGTCCTTCTTTGTAGTTTGGATCGAAAATATCGCTTTTATAGGCTGTCCAAGCAGTGGCAGACGTTTTTTGCTTTACGATGATAATAGGTTTCCAGCCGGTCTCCGTTTGCGATTTACCAACATTGGTATAATAGCTTAATCCCATATCCGCTACCCATGAACCGATTGCCCCGCTTGTATTTGCCAGATAGAAAAAACCACCATAATTGTATGCTGCCACTTTTTTATCAACCATCGAATCTTGCGGGAGGGTAAGCTTTGTACTTAAATAGGTTCCACTTTGCGTGATTTCTTGCTTTCCGCCAACGCCATCTGCTATAAAATCAGATGCTATCCCTTGTAATTGAGATTGTTTAGATGAGAGGGCCTCTGCTTTTTGGTTATCTGAATCAAAGATGATTAATTCAGGATTTGCAGAAGAGGCTTCTTCATATACATAAGATACTCCGTCCTCAAAGGCAATATAGCTGTATGTAGTATCTAATGCCTCAGCGCGTAAGCTGTTTTTTTTGTTCTTTTTTTCTTGGAAAATGGATTCCTTGGCTCTTTCAATCATTTCATTGATTTTAGAATCAGAAATGGTACTTGTTTCCTCATGTACAACCTCAATGCTTTTTCCATTTGTGCCTTTCCATTCTCTGAAGTCATCTGCTGCTGCAAATGCGGAAAATGACGAAAGGGGGAGGCTAAGAAGACAAATCATGGTTATGGCTAGGTTAGCTTTTTTCAAAAACTTCAACTCCTAACATAATTTTGTTTACAAAGACAATATATTACAAATATTCAAAAAACAAAATATATTTTATTGCCATCTGATGAATTTTTATTATACAAAATTATTTCTAAAAAATGATTGACAGTAACCTTTAAAGATTACTATAATACTAACAAATCAAACAAATGTAAAAGTTGTGATGAGGACAAGTAGAAGATAAGAAAGAACGATAGAGAGCCGTCCCATAGAGCTGAAAGGATGGTCGTTGTTTCCCTTTGAATATCACCTCGGAGCTTTGTTAACGAACGATGAATGGATCGAGTAGGTAACAACGGAATGTCCACCGTTAAAAGGAGCCAAGTCTATTTGTTAGACTTGATAAGTGTCTGCTTTTCGTGAGGAAGGCAGAAAGCTGAGTGGTACCGCGAAACTCTCGTCTCTGCAATCAAAATGTAAGTTGATTGTAGAGACGAGAGTTTTTCATTTTAATTTCATAAATAAAAAGCATTGATGAGGAGAAGTAGGGAAAGGATTAATGTGCAGAGAGCTGTCCCATGGCTGAGAGGATGGTCATTACACCTTTTTTGAATATCACCTTAGAGCTTTGTTCCTGAAAGGACATCTGCTAAATGTCAGAGTAGGGAACAACGGAAAATCACCGTTATCTGATGAGAGTCCTTATAGACTTGCAGAGTCTGTTTTTCGCGAGAAGACAGAAAGCTGAGTGGTACCGCGTATATCTTCGCCTCAGTAACCAAAAGCAAAGTGTTTTAGATGAAACACTTGCTTGGTTGCTGAGGTGTTTTTTTATTTTTATATAGAATAAGGAGTTGAGCTGGACAGTCTTTTCATTACAGAGTTGATTACTAAAATACACCATTTCATTAAAGGGCCCGTTGTATTTGAAATCAAATTACAAGCCATTTTTTGGAACGAAGCACTTTTAATTCCTAGTATTCAGGGTTGTAAACTTATATTTAGACAGGAGGGTGCACAATGGAAATTGAGATTCAAGTTACCGTCAGAATCGATCCAGTTCATCTAGAAAATGAATCATAGTGAGGAGAATTTATATGCAGAGGTTATCAAGAAAAGATTTACTGTTAGTAAGCTTTATGGTATTTTCCTTATTTTTTGGAGCAGGAAATTTAATCTTTCCCCCTTTCTTAGGACAGTCAGCGGGAACTAACTTTTGGCAAGCAATGAGCGGTTTTATCATCTCTGCTGTTGGACTACCTATCTTGGGAGTTGTTGCAGTAGCAAAATCTGATGGTCTGCACAATTTGGCCAAACGAGTACATCCTGTTTTTGCTTTTATCTTCACTCTTCTTATCTATTTATCAATTGGTCCTTTCCTAGGTATTCCGCGTAATGGAAGCTTAGCCTTTGAAATGGGAGTGGCTCCTTTTTTACCAGTGGAATGGCAACAAACTAGCTGGGTGCTCTTTCTCTATACACTAGTGTACTTTTCGATTGCTTTTTGGCTTTGTTTAAATCCAGCTAAGCTCTCTGATCGATTTGGTAAAGTGCTAACGCCATCGTTATTAATTTTACTTACAGGCATTTTCATTTATAGCTTATTCAAGCCTATGGGGTCTTTTACTAGTCCAATTGAAAGTTATATACAAACACCGTATTTCAATGGGTTTTTGGATGGGTATTTAACGATGGATACAATTGCGGCACTTAATTTTGGAATTGTCATTTCAGTAACTCTGAAGCAAAAGGGAATTAAAGAGAAAAAATCATTGATTGCAACTACTGTCTATGCAGGATTAATTGCTGGGGCGATTCTAGTTTCGATCTATGTTCTACTTGGTTATCTAGGAGCGGCTAGCTCCCCTATGTTTGGAGTGACCGAGAATGGAGCCCAAACGTTAACGAATGTGGTGTTGTATTTATTTGGTAAACCTGGAGTAGTACTACTGGGTCTTGTATTTTCGTTGGCATGCTTAACTACATCGGTTGGACTTATCACTTCATGCAGTCAATACTTTACATCGCTTGTACCGAGAGTCTCATACAAGATGTGGGTGACGATACTTGCACTAACTAGTATGTTCTTTGCTAACATGGGCTTAAGTGGAATTTTATCAATTTCTGTGCCGATATTGTCTGCAATCTATCCGTTAGCTATTGCTTTAATTGTATTGTCCTTTACGAATGACCTGCTAAAAGGCGATTCCATTGTCTACACATGCAGCATGCTGTTTGTTGGAATTGTTAGTATTGCTGATGCATTGGGTCAGGTAGGAATTCATTCTCTAGCTTTTGATCGTGTGCTGAGTTATTTGCCGCTGCATGAAAAAGGACTTGGGTGGGTTGTCCCAGGAATCGTAGGTGCGCTGATTGGATATGTAATTTCGTTTATTAAAAAGAAAAACACCAGCTTAGCTCCCCAGACTACAGAATGATCATTTCAAAAAAACAATTCCAGTCCCGTAGTGGACGGGGTTGTTTTTTGTTTTTGAATGAATAATTGGTTAAAAAATATACTGAGGGAAAAGAGGGAAGTTTTAATAAATATACAATTATCTAATTATTTTTTTAGTATAATTTAACATAATACTTGCAGGATTATCCAATTTGAAGTTAAATAATAGTAAAACAACAAATTACTAGTACGAAAAAAGGTATTTTTTAGAATAAAAGCATTTTTGTTTAGAATTTTTTAAATTTGGTTTTTATTTAGAAGTGAAAAATTATGGTTGTTCAAGGTAAGTTTTTCATCTGGCGAAAGCTATCCATGGATGAATGTATCAGTAGGATTGTTTAGAAAGGTGTTGGGAGAGTTTGAAGGAAAATCAAAATTCGTTTATTTCATTATGTCCCGTTTCATCGAGGGATAAAAATATTATTTTCAATCTCATGCCTCTATATTTACACGATTTATCAGCCTACACCAATAATCTTACCATCGACCAGCAAGGCAGATTTGTATATGAGAATCTGAACCTTTACTGGGAAAGGGAGGCTCTGCAGCCTTATCTCATTAAATCTAAGAAGGATATCGTCGGCTTTCTGCTGCTAAATCGACCACCATTTGCCCCAACGGGTACAGATTTTTATGTGAATGAGCTGTTTATTCTTAATTATTACCGGAGAAAAGGGTTCGCTAGAAAGGCATTAAAGCAATGTTTTACAGACAATCCTGGGAACTATATGGTCGTGCAGATGATCAATAACAAACCAGCGATTTCATTCTGGCATCGACTTTATGAGGAGGAAGGGATTGTTTTTGAGGAAAGGCAAGACGTTTTACAAGATGAACCGTGCTTACTACAAAAATTCACAATCTAATTTACGATTTGGGAAGGTGGCTCATAACAATCATGGTAGTCTTTAACAATAGGGTGATGGAACAGGAACAATTTTGGCTGTCTAAGCTTGGCGGTGAGTTCATCCCTTCTATGGTCCCCGCGGACTATCCTTACGTCGGTCAAACCAACTGTAAGGCTTCATTTCAAGTAACTGTTGAACAAGAAATAACAGACAGGCTCATTCAGGTTTGTAAAAACTCTGATTTGCTTTTGTATACCTTTTTGCTAGCAACAGCAAAAATTTGGCTACATAAATATACCCAGCAAACAGAAATTTGCGTAGGCGCACCAAATCTTTCACCATCAACTAGACTGGTTCCGATCGTCTCGAATCCGGCTCCACATCTAATCTCCAAGCAATTTATTATGGATGTAAAGCAGTCTCTTGCGGAGTCTTACAAAAATCAGGATTATCCGCTTCATCATATTTATGAAAAATTGGATATAAATCCACAGGGCTCTGCCTCTCCATTTATCAAGCTAGCTGTAGCTCTAGACAGGATACACAACCGAGATTTTGTTGTGGCTCAAGAGATAGACCTTCTCTTATTTTTTTCAAAATCTGATCATTCGCTTCAAGTAACTCTTCATTATGATAAGGCAGTTTATGAGACACGGACATTGGAACGATTTTTTTCTCATTACATAAATATACTGCGTGCAATCGTCACAAACGTAAATATTACTATCAGCGAGATCGAGCTAATGAATGAGGCAGAAAAAGCTCAGCTTACTTCTTTTTCTCAAACACTTGAATCTTATTCAACAGATCAATTGGTTCATCAAGTATTTGAGAAAAAAGCTGAACGTTATCCAGATAAAGTAGCTGTAGTCTATCAGGAACAAAAGGTAACCTATCGACAGCTAAACGAAAAAGCAAATCAATTGGCACGGCACTTACGAGAAAAAGGGATAGAACAGGACGAGGTAATTGCTCTGATGGTAGAGCGTTCCTTAGAGATGATCATCGGAATATTAGGTATTCTCAAGGCAGGGGGTGCCTATCTTCCAATCGACCCTGAAAACCCTTCCGAGCGTATAAGCTATATCCTTGCCGATAGTCAAGCGCGTTTCTTCTTGACACAAAAGACAGGAGGAAGCGATGTAGCATTTGACGGAGAAAGAATAAACCTAGATGAGGATGAGTTATATGTAGGTGAAACCAATAATCTTACACCAAGTCAGACACCGGCACATTTGTTATATGTCATCTATACTTCAGGTACGACTGGCAATCCAAAGGGTGTAATGGTAGAGCATCGGAACGTAATTAATTATGTAACTTGGTTTAGTAAGCAGGCTAGCATTACTCAAGACGACAGTGCAATGCTCTTATCTTCTTATGCATTTGATTTAGGATACACAAGTCTTTTTCCAGCATTGCTTAATGGATGCACCTTGCATATTGTACCAAAAGATACATATCTGCATCCTGACAGCTTGTTGAATTATATAAATGAGGAACAGATTACTTTTATAAAACTTACTCCATCTTTATTTTCATTGCTAGTACAAGCCTTCGACGACGTACATACGTCTTATTTGCCAGCTTTGCGTCTAGTAGCGACAGGAGGAGAGCCGATTCAGCCTATTGATGTTCATACATTTCATAGTTACTTTCCTCATGTAGCCGTCATGAATCACTACGGTCCAACAGAAGCTACAATCGGTACGTTGGCTGGACAGATTAACTTTGATGAATGGCAGAGATTTGAAAAACGTCCGACTATCGGTAAACCAATATCTCAAGCGGAGGTTTTGATTGTCAATCAGGATTTGCAGCTTGTTCCTATAGGCGTTCCTGGTGAATTATGCATTGCAGGAAAAGGACTTGCACGCGGTTATATTGGCCAGCCTGCTTTAACAAGAGAAAAATTTATTGACCACCCTTTTCATTCAGGTGAACGACTATATAAAACGGGAGATTTGGCACGGTGGGATGAGACAGGGAAGGTTGAGTTTTTAGGCCGAATGGATCAGCAGGTAAAAATCCGAGGTTATCGGATTGAGGTAGGAGAGATTGAAAAGCATATAATCACTCATCCGTCCATCCATGAAGCAATTGTACTAGCATTTCCTAATGATCAAAACGAAACTGAGCTATACAGTTATTATCTTTCTGATGAAGAAGTGGGACAAAGTGAGCTGCGTCAATTTCTACAACAGAAAGTGCCTGATTATATGATTCCTATGCTTTTTATCCGAATAGAAAAGGTTCCTCTTACATCAAATGGCAAAATCAATCGTCATGCTTTGCCTAAACCAGATGAATGCAAGCTCGATCAGCATTCCTACGTCGCTCCAAGCAGTGAGATGGAAAAGGAATTGGTATTAGTATGGAAAGATATTTTAAAAAGAGAGCCTATAGGGGTAACGGATAACTTCTTTCAACTGGGTGGACATTCACTAACCGCTATTAAATTAGCCCATAAAATCGGTAAAAAATATGGGATCCATGTCACATTGAATGATATTTTTCTGTATTCAACCGTTCGCGATCAGATTGTAATGATTGAGCAGTCAGAACAAAGAGTTGAAAGACAAATAGAGATTTCACAGAGAAGAGACTATTATCCACTATCTTCTATGCAACGACGTTTGTTTTTATTACATCAATTTGAGGGCGTAAAGACAGCTTACAATATGCCTACGATCTGGCGGTTTTCCGGGAATTTGCACCTAAGAAAGCTGGAGCAGGCGTTTCAAACGCTGATCGACCGTCATGAAGCGTTGCGTACATCGTTTCATGTGATTGATCATGTACCGATGCAACGCGTTCATTCTAACATCAACTTTTCTCTATCATTTCAAGCAAAAACAAAATCAGAAGAAAAGCAGGTGATTGAGTCATTCTTTCAGCCGTTCAATTTAGAAGTAGCACCCTTATTTCGTGCAGGGGTAGTATCGCTATCTAATGATGAGTATCTTTTGATTGTTGATATGCATCACATTATTTCGGATGGCATTTCAATAAGCATACTAATGGCTGAGCTTGAAAAGGCTTATAACGACCGGAATTTGCCACCATTACGGATTCAATATAAAGATTATGCGATGTGGCAACAAAAGTGGGAACAATCAGAAGAGTATAAGCAACAAAAACAATTTTGGCTGAAACAATTTTCTGATGAGCTTCCCGTTCTAAACCTGCCAACAGACTTTATACGCCCAAAAATCCAGAGTTTTAAGGGAGATATCGTAACCGCTGCGTTATCGGGAAAACAATTTGAAGCTATTAAACAGCTCTGTCAAAAAAACGGAGCGACCCTATATATGTTTCTGCTGGCTGCATACAACATTGTGCTCGCTAAATATAGCAATCAGGAAGATATCGTTGTTGGAACGGCAGTGGCTGGGCGAAATGTCAGCGATCTGGAATCTGTAATCGGCATGTTCGTTAATACATTAGCAATTCGAAATAAACCCGTGACAAGTAAAACATTTATCGGTTTCTTAGAAGAAGTAAAGCAAGAAACCATTCAGGCGTTTAACCATCAGGATTACTCTTTAGATGAATTAGTAGAAAATCTTGTGCTACCTAGAGATATGGGCCGAAATCCATTATTTGATACGATGCTAACGCTTCAGAACTATGAGAAACAGACCGTTGAATTAGATGGAATTACAATCAGACCAATCATGAAAGATCATGATGTTGCTAAATTTGATATTACGGTCGTCGCTGTAGAATATCAGGATCAATTACAGCTTTCTTGGGAATTTTCCACTGATCTCTGGAAGAAGGAATCAGCGAAGCAGATGTTGAAACACTTTATAACAGTAATGGAAAAAGTTTCTATAAAACCTGAGATAACCATCGGCGAAATAGAAATCCTATGCGAAGAAGAAAAAAACGAATTGCTAGCTATCAATCACCAAATGGCGATTTCTTATGACAAAGAACTGACGATTATGGATTTGATTGAGTGTCAGGTGAATTTGCATCCTGATCACGTTGCGGTTGTTTCGGATGGGAACAAACTGTCATATCAAGAGCTGAATAAAGCAGCTAACCGGCTTGCTAAATATCTGCTCTTAAAAGGGGTGAAGCGCAATCAACCAATTGGCGTCATGATGGATCGTAGTCCCGAACTCATTATCAGCATTTTAGCTATTTTAAAGGCTGGTTGTGTTTACGTACCAATATCTACAAATTATCCCACAGAACGAATTGAATACATGCTAGAAGATAGTAAAGTTGGCTTGGTAGTAACCAATCAGCAGCCACTGCCAGAGGTACGCTTTGAGGGTGAATGGATTCGTGTAGAAGAAGTAGCATTAGACGAAAATGTTGAAGATATCACAAGGCATACGAATGCAGATGATCTTGTTTATATCATTTACACGTCTGGTTCAACGGGAAAACCAAAAGGGGTCATGATTCAGCACAGAGCCTTACATCATTTCGTCACTGCCATGAATAAAGAATTCTTAGACGAAATCAGTTATCAGGATCGTGTACTCATCTCTGCAGATATCTCGTTTGACGTTAGTTGCTTTGAGATTTTTCAGGCGTTGATAAATGGTGCAACACTTGTTCTTTTTAATGGACAGAAATTTGATGTTGCGCTTCTTGCAAAAACAATTCGGGAAGAAAAGGTAACGTTAGCTTACATACCACCAGCTCTGCTAGATCAGTTGTATGAGACGATCCTTGCATCACCTGATCAATATGCATTACATAAAATGCTTGTTGGTGTAGAACCAATTAAGGATGAGGTGTTGGCCCGATACCTGTCTCTTCATCCTAATATGCGCATCGTCAATGGATATGGACCAAGTGAGGCTACCATTTGCTGTACCGCGTTCCGCTATGAAAAAAGCGAGATAACAGGCAAATATGTATCCATTGGTAAACCGATAGGCAACATGCAGGTTTATATTCTAGATTCTGAGCTTCATCTGGTTCCAAAAGGTGTGACTGGTGAACTGTGGATTGCAGGAGAGGGGTTATCCCTCGGTTATCTGAATCAGCCAAAGCTGACAGAAGAACGTTTTATAGCGAACCCCTTTAATTCTAACACTTTGATGTACCGAACAGGAGACAAAGCAAAATGGACAGAGGGGGGGAATGTAGAGTTTCTGGGTAGAATCGATCATCAGGTGAAAATTCGCGGCTACCGGGTTGAACTGGGTGAAATTGAAACACTTCTACTGCGTCATCCAGAGGTTAAAGCGGCACTGGTTATGACAAGAACAGATTCTTATGAAATTCCATATTTGTGTGCTTATGTCGTCTTTCAAAATAAAGATTGGATTTCAGCTCCAGATGCTACACAGATTCTACACCAATGGCTTGCTGCTTTTTTACCTGATTATATGATCCCTAGCTTTTTTATTGCAGTAGATGAATTCAAGCTAACCCCAAATGGCAAAATCGATCGCAAAAGCTTGCCTGAACCAAATGGGAACGTGCCTAGAAATGAACAGAGCTACTTGGCGCCGCGAAACAGCTTTGAAGAGCAAATGGTACTGTTGTGGGAGGAAGTTTTAGAAGTTACACCGATTGGGATTATGGACAATTTCTTTATGCTAGGAGGTCATTCACTCAAAGCGTTTGTGCTGGCTAACCAGATTACGCAACGCTTTGGGCTCAGCCTGCCTTTGTCCTATTTATTTAAGGCCCCGACTATAGCAGGCTTATGTGATCATTTACAGAAGCGAGAGGCTGTCCTAGACAAGAACGTTATTCTGCTTAAAAAAGGAAGTAGTAAGGTCCCTCCACTATTCTTGATTCACGGTCAAGGAGGAGGAGTTATTACATTCTCTCATTTAGCGCGTGAATTAGGGTGTGACTGTAGCGTTTATGGTATTCAAGCTGTTGGGTATGAGGGGGAAGCGGATGCTCTGACAACAGTTGAAGAAATGGCTGCTCATTATATTGCTTCTATTCGACGAATTGCGTCAACAATGCCTATTCAGCTAGTTGGTTGGTCCTTTGGAGGCCTGATTGCTTATGAAATGACGAAACAATTAGAGCAGCAGGGAGAACAGGTCGAATTACTGGCTATGATTGACTGTCTACCGCTGCTGGATACGGAGCGTATTTCAATAGACCAGAGTTATAAAGAGTGGGACGCTGTCATTTTATATGCGCTTCTAAATGGGATAAATCAGGAGGATTTGGCAGCAGTAGCGGAAGAAGAAAAAATGAGATTTTGCTGGGAAGAGGCATGCAAACAAAAACTGTTTCCCGGCGAGGAGTATCGACCAGAGCTGCTGTCTAAACTACGCATTCATGCAATGAACGGATTGGCTATTCAAAAATATCGGCTTTCTGGGCAGATTGACACTGACCTGCACCTATTTCTTGCTTCAGATGAATCGATACGGCATCAGGTTACCACGAGCAAAGAGGTGACACGTTGGAAACCATTTACTACGGGGCAGATAAGGTCAGCATATTTTTCAGGGGATCATTACACGATGCTTGAAATGCCGCATGTTCAGCAGATGGCTAGAATCCTTAACGAGCTGATGATCTGAGACAGAAGAGTCTCACCAATTGATATTGACTGACTTCTTTTTTAGCGATGATGGGATTCTACTTATTCTGTGGAAAATGAATTTGGAAAGCAGTAGCGAGTTAGTAGAAGAGATTTATAAATACTGAAAGTGAGGGTGATTATTTTGACCGTTGCATATGAATACTATCCGCTTTCGCATCCGCAAAAACGAATCTGGTACATAGAAAAAACTTATCCTCACACCTCCATGTACAATATCGGGGGAATCGTTCAAATGAATGGCTCTGTTGATCTTGCTTTCCTTACTCAGGCTATCAAGATTTTTATAAAAAAGCATGATGGGTTAAGGCTTCACTTGCATGAAAATGAGGGTAATGTAAGTCAATACATTGTAGAGCTGGATGATGTTGAAGTACCTTTCTACGATTTTAGCCATTCGGAGCATGCCGAAGAAGAGGCACTGAAATGGGCTGAGACAGAGTTTAAAAAGCCCTTTGTGCTAGTTGATCGTCCGTTGTTTTCTTTTGCTACTTTTCGAGCTCATGAGAAATACACTGGATATTTTGTTAAGCTACATCATATTATTGCTGATGGCTGGTCTATCAATATTATGACAAATCAAATCAGCAGTATTTATCAAAAAATAAAAAATGGTCACGATTTAGCGGAAGAGGTTGAATCCTCATACTTAGATTTTTTGCAGCAAGAGGACAAGTATTTAACTTCCTCACGTTTTGAAAAGAATAAGAAATATTGGAATGAAAAATTCCATTCACTCCCTGACAGCTTTTTGACTAAAAGCTCAGATCAGGTAGAAGGAAAGAGAAGGGGTATTGAGCTTGATAAAGCCCTGTCAGCTCGTATAAATACGTTTGCTACTAGTCATAATCTATCGCTAAATTCCCTGTTTATCATGCTCGTTTTACTCTATCAGTACAAAACGCAACAAAATCATGATCAAATACTCGGTATCCCCGTACTTAATCGTTCGGGAAATAAAGAAAAAAACATCTTTGGAATGTTTACGAGCACCATGCCATTTCGCATGGTGCTAGAGGATACAGAAACATTAGTAGGCTTATCTAAACGGATTCATAATGAAATACTAAGTAATTTTTTTCATCAAAAATATCCGTATGATCTGTTGATTAGTGACTTGGAACTGAAGAAAAAAGGCTATGACAGCCTCTTCCAAGTTTGTGTGAATTATTATGGAACAAGACTAGTTAATGAGCTGGAAGGGATTCGCTTAGATAATCTGGAGTTTTATAGTGGGCATCAGGCTTATTCATTGCAGCTAGTCATAAAAGAATGGTCAAGTGAGAGCAAAATTACCTTGTTCTACGATTACAAAACCAGTGATTATACAAATGAAAAAATAGAAGAAATTCACAATCGACTGATGTACATGCTTGAACAGCTCTTAGAACAACCAGAGAAGTCGATCAAGGAGGTTTCTCTTTTAAGTCCTCAAGAAAAACATGATCATTTGTATGGTCGAAATCAAACAGATGCGTTTTATCCAAAAGATAAGCTGATACATCAGCTTTTTGAGGAACAGGCAGCGTTAACGCCTGATCGTGTGGCTGTATGCTTTCAACAAAACACCTACACCTATCGTCAGCTAAATGAACAAGCCAACAGATTAGCACGCACCCTTCGTGCAAAAGGTGTAGGGCCAGATCAATTGGTTGGCATTTATATGAGGCATTCGTATGAGATGATTGTGGGCATCTGGGCGGTATTAAAAGCAGGAGGGGCATACGTGCCGATCGATCCTGATTTTCCGCTTGATCGTGTTTCATATATTTTGCAGGATAGTCAGGCCAAGCTTTTACTATCAAATGAAGATGTAAATATTGATGGCTTCAAGGGAGAGATTATCCGTCTTGATGATCCAGCAAGCTATTCTTCAGAATCGCAAAACCTTACAACCCTTAATCAAGTAAGTGACTTGGTGTATGCGATTTATACCTCTGGCTCTACAGGAAAACCAAAGGGGACATTAATTGAACATAGAGGCTTGGTCAACTACATCCATTGGGCAAAACAAAAGTACATACAAACTCAGGATGAATCCTTTGCCCTCTATTCTTCCTTAGCATTTGATTTAACCGTTACTTCTATTTTTGCTCCGCTTTTAAATGGAAATCAGGTGATTGTATATGTCGAGAATGGCTCTGAATTTGTGCTAGATACAATTCTTCGCGAGAATCGTGTCAATATTCTTAAACTCACACCAGCACATCTTGCTTTAATTAGCAGCAGGGATAATCACAATTCCGTAATCAAACGGCTTATCGTTGGTGGGGAAGACCTGAAGGCAACGCTTGCTGCTAAAACCTATGAAAGCTTCAGCAGAGATATCTGCATTTACAATGAGTATGGTCCGACAGAAACGGTAGTGGGTTGCATGATCTATGAGTATAATCCGCAGCTAGATCGGATGGGTTCTGTGCCAATTGGTCGTCCAATTCATAACGTACAAATCCACCTGCTCAATGATGATTTACAGCCTGTACCTGATGGTGTTACAGGAGAGTTGTATATTTCTGGTGATGGAGTTGCTAGAGGATATTTGGGTAGAGAGGATTTAACGAAGGATCGTTTCTTAGACAATCCGTTTAAGCAGGGATATCGTCTGTACAAGACGGGTGACCTTGCCAGAATGCTACCTTCACAAGACATAGAGTATGCAGGAAGAATTGATCATCAGGTAAAGCTAAAAGGATATCGGATTGAATTAGGGGAAATTGAGAATTGCTTAACTAGTTTCGCATCTGTTAAGGAAGCTGTGGTCATTGATCGATTAGAGGAGAACGGGCACAAATACCTGTGTGCATATATGATTGCAGATGAGAATATTTCCATCGTTGAGATGCGTTTAAAGCTAGCAAGCAAGCTCCCCTCTTATATGATTCCAAGCTATTTTGTTACGGTTGATACATTTCCATTAACCTCAAATGGAAAAATTGATCGCAATCAGCTTCCTGATCCGCTTGCTACAAATAGTTCTAAGCAAGCAGGAAATAAACCGGCAAACGATACAGAAGAAATCGTAATGAAAATCATGAAAGAAGTGCTACAGACAAAAGAAATTACAGTAGATTCTAATTTTTATTTTCTTGGTGGAGATTCGATAAAAGCGATCCAGGTTGTTAGTAAGTTAAACCAGATGAATCTGGGTGCAACCGTGAAAGATATCATGACTTTCCCAGTGATACATGAGCTTGCAGCAGCAATTGAATTGAACCAACAGCCTGTGGCTCCACAAACTGTGATGAGCGGTACAATTAAGCCGACACCAATCACCGCATGGTTTTTCTCACAGAATCTAAGGAAGCCCGAGCATTGGAATCAATCTGTTCTGCTTCAACTAAAAAAGACATTTTCAACGGAACAAATAAGTACAGTACTCACAAAAATTGTCCATCATCACGATACTTTGCGACTGAACTACGATGGGAAGGCAGAAGTCCTCTACTATAATGAGAAGCATTTAGCTAACCCAGTGGATGTTCAAACAGTTAATTTGATGGGAATGCCTATTGATAAACAGCTCGAAAAAATGAAACAAATGGGTGAGCAGGTGAAAAGCAGTCTAGATCTAGAAGAGGGATTATTGCTGAAAGCAGTATTGTTCCTGTTAGATGGAGGGCAGACAAGGTTGTTACTCACGGCACATCATTTAGTAGTTGATGGGGTTTCGTGGCGGATTTTATTAGAAGATATGGGACTGCTTTTTGGCTGTATAGAAGAAGGCCGTGATTTACATTTACCAGCAAAAACTCATTCGTTTCAAAAATGGGCAGAGGAGCTGGATGCTTATAGTAAAACAGGAGCATTACGCTATGAGCAATACTGGAAGGAAGCTCTCGGTGCTCCGGTATGGCAAAATGAAACAAAAAACGAAACCAAGGAATCCTTGCAAAATGCTGAAACACTTCATGCTGAGTTTAGCATAGCGTCAACGGAGCAATTGCTACGCAACGCCAACAGAGCATATCAAACCCATGCTCATGAACTCATCATCATGGGAGTATGCTTAGCAATCAAATCTGCGATGAAAGAAACTGACATAGTGCTTGAGATGGAGGGGCATGGAAGAGAACAGTTGTTTTCTGATATCGATGTATCGCGTACCATTGGATGGTTTACGTCTATGTATCCCGTCAGATTGCAACTTCCTCAGGGGGATATTGCTCAGGTAATGAAAGATCTCAAGGAACAGCTTAGAACTGTGCCCAATAAAGGTATCGACTTTGGAGTTCTCTCTTATTTGACAGGTGCTCTTACCCAGCTTTCAGATAAGCGAATTCGTTTTAACTTTTTGGGAGAAGTGGACAATCAAGTGGACAATCAGTACCTTACTTTAGCACATGAGGACACGGGAACGGATATCTCCTTACAAAATCCAATGACATACCTCATAGAAATTAATGCCATGATCAAAGAGAAAAAATTACATGTTGGTCTTACCTACAGTCAAAGCAACTATCAGCGAGTAGCCATGAAAGAATTTCTGGATAATATCATCACTAGCACAAACGATATTCTCAAGCATTGCTGCCAGTCAGAAGAGATACGAGATTTTACCCCTTCTGATTTTACTACTGTTACTCTCACTCAAGATGATCTTGATGATTTATTCGCATAAGAAAGGAAAACGAAACAGATGAACATGAAAAAATTGTTAAGCTTCCCCATTTTTCTGACATGGGTGCTTTCCTTTATTCTCTTAGTGTATCCAGTTACTCAAATCAGCGCAGCTACTCTTTCTCTATCACCACAAAGCATAGAGCAGATTGAATCGTTCATTACAAAGCAAATGAATACGGCTGAAATTCCCGGTCTACAGGTCATCATCGTGGAAAAAGACAAAACCATATATCAGAAGGGCTTTGGCTACGCGGATATATTGAGCAATAAGCCTGTTACAAATGAAACGTTGTTTGAACTAGGATCAAATAGCAAGGCTTTTACTGGTCTTGCCATCTTAGAATTAGCGGATAAAGGGTTAATTGATTTGAATGACCCGGTAACAAAGTATCTTCCTTGGTTGAATCTTTCCTATAAAGGAAAGATTCAACCTATTACAATCAGACAATTCCTTTATCATACTAGTGGAGTTCCGTTCAAATCGATAGGTTTTCTCCCTGAAGGTAATGAAGAGGATGCACTTGAAAAAACGGTGCGAACATTGCTTTCACAGGAATTGAATCGTGAACCTGGTACAAGGTATGAATATGCGACTATCAATTACGATGTGTTAGGATTGGTAATAGAAAAGGTCACGAAGCAATCTTTTGAAACCTATATCAAACAAAATATCTTACATCCTCTGGAGCTTTCACATACATATGTCGGTGAGCAAAACGTTGATCAGACTCAAAAGGCCACAGGCTACAAGATAGGGTTCACAGAGCCTCAACAATACAATCCGCCTAGTTTCCGGGGAAATACGCCAGCAGGCTATCTCATAAGCAATGGGGTAGATATAGCTCGGTGGATGAAAATACAAATTGGAGCAGCTAGCACAGGTAGTTTTAAGCCTGATCTAATAAAAGCATCTCATGAGCCAGATCGTAAGGTAAAACCTAGCAGTAATGGGTCATCATATGCGGCGGGCTGGGAGGTTTATCAAAATGGAGATGGTGAGATTTCCCACCCCGGAAGTAATCCAACGTTTAGCTCGTTTATTGTAATTCGTCCAACTGAACAAATCGGAGTGGCTGTATTAGCCAATATGAACAGTAACTATACAGTTAATATCGGGCAGGGAATCATGAATACGCTTCTCGATAAAGAGGTGCCCCCCATTCATTCCGACCTGAATAAAAAACTGGATCAGTTAGCGTTTTCCATTATTTGTGTAGTTGCTCCGGTTTGTTTAGCAATTCTTTTTTTACTAGGCCGTATTTTTCTTGAAATAGGGAAAAAGCAACGAAAGCTTCAAGTGACAAAAAAGAATGTAATTGTAGGTCTACTGTTCCATTTGTTGTTGTTATGCATATTTTCGTTAACCATTTTTTATTTGCCGAACCTACTATTTATGGAATTAACGTGGCAATTTATTAAAGTATGGATTCCAGAGACAATTATGCTGGCTATATATGGAGCAACATTAGCATTTGTTCTCTATTTATTTTATTCATTACTTCTTTTATTTTCTAAAAAAAAACAGGAAAACATCTATTTTTCCTTGATAGTTCTAAGCATTGTTAGTGGTTTTGGTAACGCCTTTATTATCTTCATTGTAAATGAAGCCTTTGTAAGAACGAATAATCTAGTTAACGGATTATTGTTTTATTTTATCATCGGGATTTTTATGTATGTTGCAAGTCAAAAGATACTTCGTTCACGTCTTGTGACATTAACCAATCAATTAGTTTATGAAAAACGGATGGAATTGGTTGAGAAATTACTTCAAACTAGCTTTAGCAGCTTAGAACAAATAGAGCAAGGGCGTATTCAGGCAACACTAAACAATGATACAGAGGTTATTAGTCGAGCAATCAATATTCTTATCACTTGTGTGACTAATCTAATCACTTTAGTGTGTTGCTTTATTTATCTAGGAGTCATGAATTTTTATGCATTTGTACTTTCCGCTCTAATCATCGGGCTTGTTGCAGCGATCTATTATCTGATTGGGGAGAAGGCAAATAAACTATGGGAGAAAACACGTGATATTCAGAATGTTTTCTTCAAATTCATCACTGATATGACTAGTGGATTTAAAGAACTGACCTTGCATAGAAGGAAACGTGAAGAATTTCATCTTGCCGTTCAGGAAAGCTGCGCGGAATATCGGGACAAGCGTGCTGAGGGCGATCTTAAATTTGCCAACGTATTTATTATTGGAGAATTACTGTTTATTATTGTCATCGGTTGTGTCGTATTCATCTTTCCTGAGATATTTAAACAAATGGATGTTGATATGCTGCGGAACTATGTTTTTGTTTTCTTGTATATGACCGGCCCTGTCAATGGTTTATTAAATGGCCTCCCCCAAATTGTAATGATTCGTATTAGCTGGAAACGTATCACTAACATGATTCAAGAACTGGCTTTAGCTAAGGACAAAGAGCAAGATAAGGTGATATTGTCAGAGAACATCAAGCAACCCATTCGGATGGTCGTAACGGATGTTTCATACGATTATGAAGCTCAAGAGGAGCGAGGCTTTAGCGTTGGACCGATTAATTTTGAATTTGCGTCTGGAGAAATTATTTTTATTACAGGCGGAAATGGGAGTGGGAAGTCGACGCTCGCGAAGCTACTAACCGGTCTGTACGCCCCGGTAAAAGGGGAAATTTCTATCAATGGCAGCAAGGTGACACATGCTCAATTGAATCAATATTACTCTGCCATTTTTGGCGATTTCCACTTGTTTGATCGCCTTTATGGGATTGATTTTACGCAAAGTGAAAAAGAGATTGCGCGTTATTTAGAGGTCTTAGAGCTACAGGATAAGGTGAAAGTGGAAAAGGGGGTTTTCAGTACAACCAAGCTTTCAACAGGACAAAAGAAACGTCTTGCTCTTTTCATTACCTATCTTGAAGATCGGCCCATTTGCCTTTTTGATGAATGGGCTGCTGACCAAGATCCTGAATATCGGCGCTTTTTCTACCAAGTATTATTGCCAGACATGAAGCAAAAAGGAAAATGTATTATTGCCATTACACATGATGATCAATACTTCCACATCGCAGATAAGGTGATTAAGATGGATGCGGGACAAATGAAGAGCCCAGTTAGTGTTTGAGCAGATTGATGCATTCGTTTGGTAATTCATCGCAAAGAGACTCACTTTTTACTGCCTTAAGCAGAAAGTGAGTCTCTTCCTTTGCGAAATCAGATTAAGTATGCAGCAGTCAACAGGGGTTCATCATTAGGCATCCAGGCATACCTGGGTTAAATCTATAGCAGAGATTAGTAAGCTACATTTTTGGAGATAAAACCGACAACCACGTTGCCATTTGAGTCTTTACTAGAACCATAGTACCAAGTTTGATTTTCTCCGACAACGGACACCTCAGCATCAAGCGGGGCTGAACCACGGGCTTTACTTTTAGTTGATGGTGTTGCATAGAAATAACCTTTATCAGCTTGGATGCTTACTTTTTTAGGGCTAATCACAGTGTATTGGGTTAGCAGCGTTTTAGAGAGATAGCCTTGCTCAAGGGAGGCAAAATGAGTTGAACCGCCTTTATCCTTTACCTCATAGCCATACCAGAGGGTTGTAGATACAGAAGAAGAGGTTGCTGGAGCACTATAGACAGGTGCTTGATCGACTGCGACGATGGTTTTCTTCTGTACGACCGGGGCTTTTACAGCAGGTTTCGCGGTTGGAGCAGTGCTTTTACTAGGTGCTTTAGCTTTGGTAGGAGATGTACCTTTGGTTGAACTGGAGCTACCACCATTATGGTAATGATATTCTCCATAGGAAAGGCCCCACTTTTCACAGTTGGTGCGGCAGGTATGCCCTCCGTTCTTGTCTGTGCGACCTGGATGTGCAGAGGTTTGTTGGAAAGGAACAGCTAGCATAGTTACAAACAGAAACAATAGTAGTGCTTTTTTCATAGAACATTCCTCCTAGAATCATTTCGATTCTATCATAACACAAATCCAAAAAATGGAAAGTTATGAATTTATGCTGAAATATTGCTAGTCAAAATAGAAATGCATACAGCAAAAAAGAGAGGGACAGCTCCCCTCTTTTTTGGTCAGATGTATCGCAATCATCGGTATTCATCTCTTATTTGGTGCACTCGTAATTCATCTCGTGGTATTCTTTAATTAGTTTTTTTAAAAGGATGCTTTCATAAGTGTTTAGACCTTGCGAATTCTCCAACATTATGAGGGAGTGTAGGTCGTTCTCTAGCATTAATTTCCTACGGTCTGTACTCGTCAGTGCCATGGGGTCTTCCCAACTCCTTTACTGTTAGATTGGTAATTAGTATATCGTTATTTCACATTTTGGTAAAACATGGCAAATGGCGACCTCTCTTGATAATATAGCTTCTCATGGTCTGAGCGAAGCTGACTTAACCTATCCCTACAATTGCGCCAGTATAATGCTAAATACAGCCAAATACGGCTCTTTTGGGTAGAAATATGAGAACTAGGTATGATTTTTGTAATCATGGATTTCATCTAATAAAGAAGGTATTTAGGAGGAGTTACACATGAATATGGCTGTAGAAGCTGTTCTATTAGCAACAAAAGCACATGCCAATCAACAAGATAAAGGGGGACAGCCTTATATCCTACATCCCTTGCGCGTTATGATGTACATGCCTTCGGACGAAGCGAGAGCCGTTGCTGTTTTGCATGATGTATTAGAGGATACTGATGTCACTGCTGAGGATTTGCGAGTAGCAGGGTTTCCAAAGGAAGTTGTGGAGGCTGTTATGATTCTTACGAAAAATCCAAAAGAGGAATATGACAGCTATATTACAAGGGTGAAACAAAATCAATTGGCGCGAGCTGTAAAGATTGCTGATATCAAGGATAATTTGGATGTAACTCGAATAGCTGAGCCTACGGAGGATGATTTGGCTCGCATAGAAAAATACAAGCGTGCACTCAAAGAATTAGAGGCTGATGATGAGAATAATCAAAAGGTAAAAAGGCAGGAGGCCAGTGCGCCAGTACAAGCAGAGCTAGAAGAAAAAAACGAACAAGGCACTTCTTGTGAATCTGCAAAGGAAGACGATTCTCAAACAGAAGCGATGGCTAATGACCAACAAGATAAAGCGGAATGAAAAACTCAATCATTTTGATTGAAACTGCTTGGACTTGTGTCATTCTCTGAAGGCTGTTATTCTAATGAAATAGTGTATTTTTGCACAAGCGACCTGCGATAAAGGAATGTGCAAGAGAGAGAGAATGAAGGAGGGCTCCATGGGCTTATTTCACTTTGACCTAAACACGCTCCCATTCCGGGTTATTGCGTTCGTGATTGCCTTTTCCATGCATGAGTGGGCACATGCGTTTATTGCCTATCGATTAGGTGATAACACAGCGAAAAATGAGGGGCGTTTAACACTTAATCCAATTCCGCATCTAGATCCATTCGGACTCCTGATGATTTTGTTTGGACCATTTGGATGGGCCAGACCTGTTCCGTTTAATCCATATAATTTTAGAGGGAATAAACGCTTAGGAATTGTGTATGTTGCAGCAGCAGGACCGTTCATAAACCTAGTATTAGCATTTTTCTTTTCGTTTTTATGGTTTTATATTCAGACCCCATTCTGGGTAGATTTGATGGCTTCGTGGCCTGCCAAAGGGATAGAAGCGGTTTCTTTAACCTTGCAGTACTGTATTGTGATTAACTGCGCTATGTTAGTGTTTAACATGCTTCCCATAGCTCCATTAGATGGTTCTAAAATCCTGCGTTACATTTTGCCTCAAAAATGCAGTGGATTCTTTGATAAATTAGATCTGTATGGACCATGGCTGCTATTGTTAATCGTATTCTTGCCACCGTTGCGAGGATTGCTTAGCGTACCACTCAGCATCGTATTGTCTTGGATTGAAAGCACGACCCGATATGTGGTTATTCAGCTTTTTTTATAACATGATTGCAATGAAGTAAGGCGGGATTAGCGTTGTCATATAGTATTAAATTGGATTCGTTTGAAGGGCCGCTCGATTTGCTTTTGCATTTAATCGACAAGGCAGAGGTAGATATCTATGATATACCCATAGCTGTGATTACCGAACAGTATTTGGATACCATTCATACGATGCGTGAGCTTCAATTGGATGTAGCTAGTGAGTTCGTAGTCATGGCTGCTACTCTATTGGCCATCAAAAGCAAAACGCTGCTTCCGAAAAAAGAGGAGTTACATTTTGAACCATTGCACGATGATTATGGTGAAGAGGAAGATCCTCGCGATGAACTGGTACAACGCTTATTGGAATATAAAAAATTCAAGCGCGTAGCCGAACAACTACGCGAAATGGAGACGGGGCGTAGTCAGGTATTTACTCGACCGGCTGAAGACTTAACACCATATGTGCGTGAGGAAGAGCCCGGAGTTGCCAATGTAACCCTATTTGACATGCTTCACGCTTTAGAAAAATTGTTTGCTAGATTGCAAACAAAAGAGCCTGTAGCCAAGGTTTCACGGGATGAACTATCCATAAAGGATCGGATGAAAGAGATTCGTCAGCTCATTAAGGTTGGAGGAGGGCATGTTCGCTTCTCTCAATTGTTTATCACAAATGTTACTCGCACTGAGATTGTAACAACGTTCCTTGCCTTACTGGAATTAATGAAGGGAAAGGCTATCACGTGTGTTCAGAATCAATTATTTACGGACATCTTGATCAGTGAGGGAAAGGGAGAAACGGAACATGGATTATGATAAATTAAAATCGGTGATAGAGGGACTTTTATTTATCTCCGGTGATGAGGGGATAGATGCAAAGCAGATTGCGGAAATCATTGAGGTTTCTGAGGAGGTTGTCATTGACCTACTCGAAGATATGAAGGCGGACTTTTACCGATCGAAAAGAGGCATTCAGCTTGTGGAAGTGGCGAAAGCTTATCAATTGACTACCTTGCCTGAACATATGATGTATTTTGAAAAGCTGGCTACTTCCCCTACCCACTCGTCTTTATCGCAAGCGGCATTGGAAACCTTAGCTATCATCGCGTATCGCCAGCCGATCACTCGCTCTGAGATAGAGGAGATTCGTGGAGTTAAATGCGAAAAAGCGTTACATACCCTGACATCAAAGCTTTTAATTAAAGAAATGGGACGTGCAGAGGGGATCGGAAGACCGATTTTATATGGCACAACCAAAGAATTTCTAGAGTATTTTGGCTTGAAAGGAATTGCAGATTTACCAGAACCGCCAGTTGATTTTTCATTTGATCAGCAGGATGAGGATATGGCTCAATTGTTTCGCGGAAAGGAATCTGCTGGAAACGACTAGGACCCGATTAAGATTGGGGTATATCATAGGTCTTGTCTCCATATACTTGGTACAAACCCATTGTAAACCAAGCATGAGGAGGACACTATGAGATACCAACGAATAATCGGCGTACTCGTCGTTTTTCTTTTGTGCGTTAGCTATTTAGGCCCACAACCTCGTGCATGGGCATCGCTAGCACCTAAGGTTTCGGCGGAAGCAGCAGCTGTGATTGATGTTAAATCAGGACGTATTCTGTACCAGAAAAATGGAAACAAGAAAATGAGAATTGCCAGCTTGACGAAGACGTTAACAGCCATTGTGGCCATAGAAGCAACCGATATAAAAAAGGTGGTTGCGGTACCAGACAAGGCCGTAGGAGTGGAAGGCTCCTCCATTTATTTAAAAAGAGGGGAGAAGCTGACCCTAGAAGAATTACTATACGGCTTGATGCTTCGGTCTGGTAACGATGCCGCTGCTGCGATTGCTTTGCAGGTAGGGGGCTCCATTGAAGGGTTTGCCGCAATGATGAATGAAAAAGCTATCTATATTGGCATGGATCAAAGTAATTTTATGAACCCGCACGGATTAGACAATAGCAAGGAACACTATTCCACTGCAGTAGACATGGCTAAATTATCCGCTTATGCCTTACAAAATCCACAGTTTCAGCAGATTGTCTCCACGAAAGTAAAAAGTATTTCCTGGGAAGGCGAGAAATGGGAGCGTAGGCTGCAAAACAAAAATAAAATGCTCCACCTCTATGACGGAGCAGATGGTGTCAAAACAGGATATACAAAGCTTGCCAAACGTTGCTTAGCATCATCAGCGACCCGAGACGGACGGCAAGTCGCTGTTATTACGCTTAATGCACCTGATGATTGGAATGACCATGCTATTCTTCTCGATTATGGCTTTCAACAGTTCAAAGAAAGCTCTTTAATTCACAAGGGAGAAAAATGTGATGCTCCTCAATCTATTAAATTGGACGACAAAGGAAAGGTTGAGTTGGTTTCATTAGCTGACTTTACATACCCGCTTAAAGCTGGAGAAGAGCAGCATGTAAGTAGGAAGGTTCAACTGTTTCAAAAACAGGTAGGACATCATGATGTAAATGAGCATGTTGGGTTTGTTGAGATATACTTAGGCAAACATTCCATTGGTAAAATACCACTTACCCTACGAGAAATGAAAGTAACGGATACCTTTCAAAACAACACACCAAGTGGTATCTGGAAGCATGTCTCCCAAATGCTGAAGGGAGGATTACCTGATGCTTAACATCATTTGGTTATTTTTAATTATAATCAGTGTGATCGTAGCAGCTGTAAACGGACGTATGGAAATGATAAGTCAATCAATATTTGAAGGTGCCAAAACAGGCGTTACTGTCTGTTTTGGTCTTCTCAGCGTCCTCATCTTCTGGATGGGGATCATGAAAATTGCCGAAAAATCTGGACTTTTGCAGCTAATCTCAATCTGGTTATCACCCATTGTACAAAAGCTTTTCCCCGACATACCTAAAGGACATCCGGCCATTGGCTACATTCTATCTAACATGAGCGCCAACATCCTCGGGCTTGGAAATGCTGCTACTCCTATGGGAATTAAAGCAATGGAGGAGCTACAAAAATTAAACCCCCACAAAGATATCGCAACCCCAGCTATGTGCACCTTACTTGCCATCAATACGGCCAGCATCACACTTATTCCTACTACGATGATCGCCATTCGCTTGCAATATGGTTCAACGAATGCGTTTGAAATCGTGGGTACAACGCTGCTCGCCTCCTTTATTGCAACAGCTTTTGCCCTGCTGCTTGATCGTGTTTATCGTCTGCGCTACAAGCGCAAATCCCGTTAAAGGAGGGAGATAGCTTGTACTCACTGATCAATGTCGTCTCGCTTTGGGCAATTCCAGTCTTTATTTCTTTCGTTTTAACTTACGGATGGTATAAAAGAGTGCAAGTCTATGACACGTTTGTAGAAGGAGCTAAGGGAGGACTTGTAACAACCATCAAAATATTACCTCATTTAGTAGCGATGATGGTGTCCATTACTTTGTTTCGTGAGTCAGGTGCATTGGATATTTTGCTCCAAGCGATGAATCCTGTACTCCACATTCTTCATATTCCCTCGGAAATTGTCCCATTGACTTTGCTGCGCCCTTTGTCCGGTACAGGGTCGCTCGCTATCACAACGGATTTAATTGCGCAATTTGGACCAGATTCAATGATTGGTAGACTTGCTTCTACGATGCAGGGAAGCACTGATACAACCTTTTATGTGCTGACCGTGTACTTCGGGGCAGTGGGGATCAAAAATGGCTTGTACGCATTAAAGGTAGGCCTATGGTCAGATTTGATTGGCGTAGTTGCTTCTCTAGTGGTTGTTTCCTATATTTTTTCCTAAAATGCCTACTCCCGCATGAGCGTGCCTCTACATCTTTACCTGAATGTTTTAAAGCTTGTGTCAGTGATTGCTGGCAATCTGTGATACAAGCTTTTTTCGTTGGTTTGTTCTGTTGCAATCCTTTATAGACAATCAACAACATATTTTTTACTACTCTAAGACAAGACTAATAATCATACTAGCAGAGGGGGATTCATTGCGTTTTTTCCTAAAAAAACTGCTCGTGTATGAGTAATTTGCAATCTTTGTCAACCGTGCTCTTGTCCAACCTGCTGGAAATAGGTAGAATGTGTGAGGGGTGGTCTATATGGAAGAACGCTTGCAGAAGGTGCTGGCACAAGCGGGTGTCGCCTCGCGTCGCAGCTGTGAAGAACTGATTAAGCAAGGAAGAGTAAAAGTAAACGGACAAGTGGTAACCGAGCTTGGTACCAAGGTAAATGCCTCCGTCGATCAAATTCTGGTTGATAATAAGTCCATTGCACAAGAAGAACATGTCTATGTCTTACTTAACAAACCTACAGGAGTCATTACAAGCATGAGTGATCCTGAGGGACGTAAAACCGTTCGGGATCTGGTTAAACAAATTCCACAGCGGGTTTATCCAGTGGGCCGTTTAGATTTTGATACATCGGGTCTGCTTATTATGACAAACGACGGAGAATTGGCTAATCGTTTGGCTCATCCGTCATTTGAGATGGATAAGGTATATCGGGCTTGGGTCAAAGGGATGCCTACATCGGAAAGTGTCTCTCGACTAGCTAAGGGGATTAAACTAGAGGACGGAATGACCTCTCCTGGGAAAGCTAGAATTTTGGAGCGAGATGTCAAGAAAAACCGCGCCTTAATTGAATTGACCATTCATGAAGGCCGCAATCGTCAAGTGCGCAGAATGTGTCAAGCAATTGGACATCCCGTAATTACCCTGCAACGAATTCAGGTTAGCTTTCTTACATTAGGCAATCTTGGCCTTGGTACATATCGGTTATTAAAAAAGGAAGAAGTAGAACGATTGCGGAGTGAGTTAAAAAAAGTTCAAAAGAAACCGAACAAACGTTTGTGATGAATAGCACATCGTTCAAAAGTTGTTCAAAATATCCAACTCGTTTAAAATAGCGGCAAGCTATAATAAAGAAGGAATGAGTAAAAATTGGAATGATTCTGAACAAAGTCAGGTGAACAAATGTGAATAAACAAAAAAGAACATCAATGCGAGTTGCTATTTTGGGAGTTTTGTTAGTTGCTCTCGTTTTTGCTGTGTACACAAGCTTTGCTAAGCCAAATGAAATTAAAAAAGGGGATAGGGCGCCTAATTTCAGTTTGCAAAGCTTAGATGGTGAAACGATGACATTGGCTGATCTAAAAGGGAAGGGAGTCATCCTTAATTTCTGGGGCTCTTGGTGTGAACCCTGTAGAAATGAAATGCCCGACTTAGAAAAAGCATGGCTTGCCAATAAGGATCAAAACATTGTAATCGTAGGGGTCAACGTGGGAGAGTCGGAGGTATCTGCTGAGCAATTTGTCCGTCAGGTAAATACCACGTTTCCCATTTTGATGGATAAGCAAAAAGAAGTAACAAAAGCATATAACATCGGAAAAATGCCTAGTACGTTTTATATTGATCAGGATGGCATCGTTCAAGAAATCATCATTGGACAAATGGATGAAAAAAGAATAAATTCCGCGCTAGAAAAGATTAGACCTGTGAAGACAAACTAAACCGTAAGCGAGGACACGAACATGGATCAGAGAAAATGTGAGTGCGGACACACCAACCCGGTGGGGACGCTTTTGTGTGAATCCTGCGGTATACCTCTTTTGCAATCTGTTAAAGAGATAGATGAAAAGAAAGCGTTTCCTGATATGCGTTATGAAGGAACAGCGCGTCGTTCCCAGACTTATTCCACCACGGTGGTGGACAAAGTCTGGAACTTCTTTTCTTCTGTAAAAATCGCAATCATCATAATAATCATTACCTTAGTGATGGCAGGAATTGGGACGATCCTACCGCAGTTGGAATACGTACCAGTCCCGTTGCTGGATGAACCAAGCAAAGCTTTGTTTTACGAACAAACATACGGTTTTTTTGGCAAGGTATATTACGCCTTAGGTTTTCATGAGATGTATGGGTCCTGGTGGTTTGTTACCTTACTGGTAATGATAGGAATATCATTGGTTATTTGTAGCTTAGACCGGGTAATTCCACTGTACAAAGCTTTGAATAAACCACGTTTGAATCAGCACCTGTCGTTTTATAAAGGGCAGAAATTACATGCTGATACGGTATTGCCTGAGGGACTTTCTGTTGAAGAAAAGCTTGAACAAGTCCAGAGCTGGTATAAGAAAAAAGGCTATCGCGTTTATCGGGAAGGTAATTCCCTATTAGGAGAAAAAGCAAGATTTAGCAGATGGGGTCCTTATGTGAATCATATTGGACTGATTATTTTCTTGTTAGGTGTTTTGCTGCGTGGCGTCCCACAATTCTTTTTAGAGGATGCGATTTGGGTGCGTGAAGGGCAAACCGTAAAAGTGCCGGGAACAGAGTTCTATATTGAGAATTTAGATTATAAGACTGAATATTATACAAAGGATGAATTTGCTGAAGATCTTCCTTTGCAAGAAGGGCAAGTAATCCCGAAGAATTACCAGACTGATGCCGTTTTATACAAAAATGAAAATGAAGGGCTAGCAGGAGCCAAGCCCAAATTGGTGGAGGTCAAGAGAGGATCAATTACTGTTAATCATCCGTTGACTTACGAGGGTATCCTTTTATATCAATTGGATCGTCGGGAACAAATGCTGGGTGCTCTTAATTTTGATTTGTATGATGCCAAAGAAAAAGAAAAAAGAATAGGTTCGTTCAAAATTGATTTGTATGAGCCGAAAAAGGAACAAAAGGTAGGCAATCATTACGTTGTTCGTGTCATGGATTATTTCCCAGATTTTGAGTTGGGCAAAGATGGATTACCAACGACCAAAACGATTTTACCAAATAATCCGATGGTTGCATTGGAAATTATTGATTCCAAAACAAATGAGAGTGAACGATTAGCATACGTAGCCGGTGGTTTTATTGAAAATACAAAATCGCCTCGCTTCATTTTAGAGGTACATAAGCCTGACATCATTGATTCAAGCGGCTTATTGGTGCGTAAAGATACGATGATTCCGTTAATCTACTCCGGGGCTTTTATTACGATGATTGGGCTAGTCATGGGCTTCTATTGGCAACATCGCCGTATATGGGTGCATGTTACAGATCACGAGATGTATCTAGCTGGTCACACCAATAAAAACTGGTTTGGTTTGCAACAAGAAGCTAAGAACCTGGTGAAACAATTGGAGTTGCCATTGGAACTCATTCTTGAACAAGATAAACAAAAATCGAAGAAGAAAGCGTAAAGAAAGGGGTTCTCACGATTGATACAGGTAAGTAGCAATCTATTATTGATGGCCTTTGTGTTGTATTTGATCGCTACGATCGTATTTGCAGTAGCAATCACGGGAAAACGTTGGTCTAACAGGGATGCAAAGGCGCACCAGGCACGATATGCAAAGATTGGCGTGGGAATCACTGTAATCGGATTTTTAGGCCATTTGGGGCAATTTATCATAAGATGGATCGCGTCTGGACGTATTCCTACCAGTAATATGTTTGAATTTATCTCCTTTTTGTCAATATGTATTGTAGCCGCATTCTTACTGCTTTATTACATCTACAAATTAGGAGTGCTTGGTGCCTTCGCGATGCCGCTAGCAGCTATTATGCTAGCTTATGCCAGTGTATTCCCTAAGGAGGTCACGCCACTTATTCCACCGTTGCAAAGCTACTGGTTAAAGATTCATGTAACGACAGCAGCGCTTGGGGAAGGAATTTTGGCGGTTGGTTTTGCTGCGGGGCTCATGTACTTAATTCGCACCATTCCACAAATCAAAAAGTCAGCAAGCACCTTTTGGCTGGAATTTTCCATTAGTGTTGTTTTAATGATGGTTGGATTCATTGTTGTTTCGGCATCCTTTTCCTCACCAAGCTTAAGAACAACCTTTGAGTTTCCGGTTTATGACGAAAATAATCCGGCTATTGTTAAAAATATGCAGCAGGTTGAGTATAAATTGCCGGCAATTGTGGCACCACAAGAGTATAAAATCATCAAAGAAGGTCCAATCAAACCATTATTTGAAGCGCCCACCTTTATGCATGGGAAGGATGCGGCTCGTAAATTTAATACGATGATCTGGTCTGTGCTGTCAGGACTTGTGTTCTATGGATTGCTTCGATTGATTTTACGTAAACGGATTGCAGCAGCGATCCAACCAGCTTTAGAAGACATTGATCCAGAGCTCATTGATGAGATCAGCTACCGTGCCATTGCCATTGGATATCCCATTTTCACTTTAGGAGCGCTTGTTTTCGCCATGATCTGGGCAAATGAAGCATGGGGTCGCTTCTGGGGCTGGGACCCGAAAGAGACATGGGCATTGATTGTATGGCTGTTTTACAGTGTCTATTTGCACCTACGTCTATCGAAGGGATGGATTGGAGAAAAATCTGCTTGGATGGCAGTACTAGGGTTTGTTATTATATTAGTAACACTGGTTGTAGTAAATTTGGTGATCGTAGGCTTGCACTCTTATGCAGGTGCTTAACTCTAAAAATTTGCTAACAAGTTAAAAAAGCTGGTTGCACGCCAGCTTTTTACTTGTACTATCAAGATGTATAGGCTATTTTAGATAAGTAGGTTGTACTCATTTTAACAATTAATTTCAATGTTGTAGCAGAGGTGATCTGGGTGGAGAAAGAAAGAATCCTCATCGTAGACGACGAAGAAAGAATCCGTCGCCTGCTAAAGATGTATTTGGAGAGAGAGAATTACTATATTGATGAGGCAGAGCATGGAGAAGAAGCCTTGGATAAGGCTTTAAATCAAGATTACGATATTATCTTGCTCGATCTGATGCTGCCTGGTATGGATGGAATCGAGGTTTGTACCAAAATTCGTGAGCAAAAAGCGACGCCAATCATCATGTTGACGGCTAAAGGAGAAGAAACGAATCGTGTGAATGGTTTCGAGGCTGGCGCAGATGATTATGTAGTAAAGCCGTTCAGTCCGCGTGAGGTTGTATTCCGTGTGAAAGCGATTTTACGTCGTTCTTCTGCTACTGCTTATTTAAAAACGGATACGGTATCCAGTCATTCCATTCTGGTTTTTCCAGAGTTAACAATTGATCATGATGCTCATAAGGTCACCGCAAATGGTGTTGAGGTAAATCTGACTCCAAAAGAGTATGAGTTATTGCATTATTTAGCATTATCTCCAGATAAAGTATTTACGCGGGAAGAATTACTAAAAGATGTTTGGCACTATGATTTTTTCGGGGATTTGCGAACCGTGGATACGCATATCAAACGCCTGAGAGAAAAGCTAAACAAAGTATCTCCTGACGCTGCTCAAATGATTTCAACCGTTTGGGGCGTAGGTTATAAACTCGAGGTGCCAAAATAAGTGGATAATATACTGCGAAGTGTTGTCGGAAAGCTTTGGATGACAATCATAGCGTTATTCGCGGTGGTACTTACGATTTTCAGCCTCCTGCTAGTTCAGTCCTTTGGCAGTTATTATCTGAAAAAGCAGTCGGCTGATTTAGCTCTTCTTGGAACAAAAGTTGCTGTCGATCTGGAAACTGTGCGTGATCAAAAAGAAATGCTGAAGATGGCTTCCAAAATCTTGACAGTATACCATACAGGTCTGCTTGTTGTGGATGAGCAAAAACGCGTTCTTGCTCATGAAGCGACGGATGAAAAGCAACCGTCCCTTACGCTGGATAAGCTGTTAAACAGCGGAGAATTTCCTATAGCTGATGCTTTTGCAGGAAAGCAGGTTGGCCCTAATCGTTTGATTTTTGGAGATAAAGCTTCAGACAGTCTTGAACACACACAGTTTCTGGCTATGGCTATTCCTTTTTCCTTTGATGGGAAACAAAATTCGGCACTTATTTTATATCAAGCCATCCAAGAAGTGAATGGTACTTATCTCGAGATTAGACAGCTTATTTTTGTTGTAGGTGTCATTGGATTTATTTTAACAACGGTATTCGCGTTCTTTCTATCTTCGCGCATTACCTCACCATTGCGTCAGATTAAGCAATCTGCTCAACGCATCGCTGAAGGAGAATTTAATACGGAAATACCGCTTCGATCTACTGATGAAATCGGTGAGCTAGCTGCTGCCTTTAACGTCATGACACTGAAACTCCGTAATGTAGTAAATGCTCTGTCGCATGAAAAGGAGCAAATGGCAACTGTTTTACGTAGTATGATTGATGGCGTTATCATGCTGGATCAAAAAGGGCGTGTCGTTTTAACAAATCCTCAGGCAGAAGATTTTACTCGGGACTGGGCGTATGAAAATCAAGGCCGTCCTTTACCGATTCAGGAATTGTATCAAAAAATGTTGCTATCGGAACAAGAAGTAATGGAAGATTTTGAAGCACAAGGGCGTTTCTGGTCTGTTGTGATGGTACCGCTATACGATCACAATCAAGTTCGAGGGGCTGTCGCTGTACTGCGGGACATGACTAAAGAGCGGAAACTGGACAAATTACGCCAAGACTTTGTTGCAAATATTTCGCATGAATTACGAACACCTCTGTCTATGCTACAGGGTTACAGTGAAGCCATTGTAGATGGCATTGCTTCCACTCCAGAGGAACATAAGGAGCTTGCTAAGATCATTTATGATGAATCAGTTAGGATGACGAAGCTAGTAAATGAATTACTAAGCTTGGCTCGTATGGAAGCAGGGCATGTGGAGCTCCATGAAGAAGTAACAGAGCTTCTTCCTTACTTCGAACGTGTGTTACGCAAATTTGCCAACAGAGCGGCAGAACGTAATATCGAAATCCAGCTTGATAGGCAAACGGATTATGACGCAATTTCCTTTGATCCGGACAAAATGGAGCAGGTACTGACTAATTTAATTGACAATGCTATTCGTCATATTCCTGACGGTGGACTTATCACTGTTCGTATAAAGAATGAGGATGCAGGAAAAATAACCATTGAGGTAATCGATACAGGCAGTGGAATTCCTCAAGAGGATTTGCCATTTGTTTTTGAGCGTTTTTACAAAGCAGATAAAGCTCGAACGCGTGGTCGAGCTGGAACTGGATTAGGTTTAGCAATTGCAAAAAATATTGTAGCAGCCCATAACGGAAAAATTTCTGTCCAAAGTAAGATGAAGGAAGGAACAACCTTTACCATTACAATACCAGTCATCACATAGAGAGAGAGTAAGATGGATGAGAGAATGGAGTGTTTTTTGGGGATGAACAAAACGATTTTATTTGATGTGGATGGTGTATTTTTAAGCGAAGAGAGATATTTTGACGCCTCTTCTCTGACCATTTGGGAAATGCTATTTAGCGAAAAATATATCGGAATAGAAGGTCAGGATTTCACACCGGCACCTGAAGAAAAGTTGATTAGACGTGTCCGTACCGAGATTTTTGCAAATGACCAAGTGCTGACCTTTCTGAAGGCTCAAGGTATCAACTCTAACTGGGATATGGTGTACTTAGTTGTTTCATACCATCTTATTTGCCTTGTTGCAAAATTACAAGAAGCGAAGCAAGAAGAAGTTCGTGAGCTGTTAACGAATCAGATTGGGCGAGCGGAGATTAAAAACATTCAAGCTTTGCTGAAAGAAGCAAATCTTTCCTTTGTACCTGACTATGCGGCTTTTGTTTCTGATTTTGCAAAAGGAAATGTAGAGAAGAGCGAAATGCTACTCTATCTCAACCAAATTGCTTATGAAAAATGTGGAATAGCAACGAACATTTTTGCGCGTACGAGCACGCTGTGGGAACTATGTCAGGAGACATTCCAAGAATGGTATTTGGGCGACGGACTGATTGCTGATTCCATTGGCAGAGCGGCCCATCAGGTAGGGAAAAGAGGATTTTTGTCAGACGAAATTCCGATCATTGAACCAGCCGTTATGAGAGAAGTGCTACAAGGCTTACGTGATCGTGGGTATCGTTTAGGAGTAGGCACAGGACGTCCTTCAATCGAAACGTATGTTCCACTAAAAGAGCTTGGCATTTTAGAGTTTTTTGACCCGGATTGTATTGTAACAGCCTCGCATGTATTGGAAGCTGAACAGCAATTCCCAGAAACTGCCCCGCTCTCTAAGCCTCATCCATACTGTTACTTTCAAGGTTATTTGACTAGAGGAAAAGGTGTTTCCGCCGCGCTTTCCTGCCAGCTAACAGAGGAAGAACGTAAGAATTTGCTAATTGTTGGAGATTCTGTTGCTGACTTAATGGCAGCTAGATCAATTGGTTGTCAGTTTGCAGCCACTTTAACAGGGTTAACAGGAGAGGAAGCACGGGAGAAATTTGAAAAAGCGAATGCAGAATTTGTTTTGCGTGATGTAAGCGAGATTGCAGCAATCGAGTTTTAATCGAAATTGGATTGAGAAAGAGCATGTGAGCAACTACGGTTGTATTCATATGCTTTTTTTTATCATAGACAATAAAAATGGAGACATTTACCTCTAATAACGAAACAAATAAAAGGAATAGTAAAAAAAAGTATGTGCTAAAGGAGGAAACCCACATGCTCATCATCTCCATTTTTACTTTTGGAAAGGTCATTGGCTAATCAATATGGAAGACAAAAAAACATGGGACCTTATTTCTGTAGCATCAATTCCTCTAGTCATGACACTGGGTAATTCTATGCTTATTCCGGTTTTGACCATAATGGAAAAAAAACTCGGGATTTCCTCTTTGCAGTCAAGTATGCTTATTACTACGTATTCTGTGGTAGCCATTCTACTTATACCGCTAGCCGGTTTTTTATCAGATCGTATGGGAAGAAAAACAATAATCGTACCGAGTTTGTTGATTGCTGGCTTAGGAGGACTTCTTTCAGGCTGGGTTGCGTGGAAAATGGCTAATCCTTATATGATGATCCTAGTGGGTCGTACCTTACAGGGAGTAGGAGCAGCTGGAGCGTTTCCTATTGTTATGCCACTAATTGGGGACATGTACCGAAATGACAAGGAGGTTAGCGCTGGTCTAGGTATCATAGAAACATCCAATACCTTTGGTAAAGTGCTATCTCCCGTATTAGGTGCTTGGTTGGCTTCGTTGATCTGGTTTTTACCTTTTTTTGCAACCCCTGTCTTTTGCCTACTTTCTCTTTTACTAGTAGCCTTTTTTGTGAAAGCGCCAAGAGAGCAACAAAAACCAAAAAGCTTCGGGGAATATAAAAAGTCCATTCGGGCTATTTTTCATGCAGAGGGGCGTTGGCTGTATGCGGTATTTGCGATCGGATGTATCTCCATGCTTGTATTATTTGGCGTGCTTTTTCATTTATCGTCGGTGCTAGAGGATCAGTATAAGTGGGAAGGCATAAAAAAAGGGCTTGTGCTAGCCATACCATTAGCTTCCCTGTGTTTCGTATCCTATGTGACAGGGAAAGTAATTGGTGAAAATAAGCTGTTGATGAAATGGTTGTCCACTTCGGGAATGTTGGTCCTGCTAGTCAGTATGGTTCGGATTAGCCTTAGCCAGCCGAGCATATATCTGTTTCTGATACTTTTATGTGCCGGTGGGGCAGGGATAGGGGCGACACTTCCAAGTTTAGATGCTCTGTTGACGGAACGCTTTGAAAAAACAGAGAGAGGAACCATTACAGCATTGTACAATAGCGCACGGTTTGTTGGAGTTGCCATAGGGCCGCCTTTATTTGCCTATTTGATTGCATTTTCGCATCGTGTATTATTTCTGACGGTAGCGGGAATCTGTTTAGTGGCAGTAATTCTTTCCTTATTTGCTATTAAACCAGCAGGGAGAGGGACCACAAAGAAAGAACATAGTAGTTCTGAGTCAAGTATTATAGGCAGAAAGCGTAAAGCAAAAACGTAACGAGCAGAGATATAACAGATACCTAGCTTAAAAAACCAAGTGTTCATATTGGTTTAGTTGATAAATTGCAAAAAAGCCAAGGCAATAGGTGTACCTTCCTACGCACTTGGCTTTTTTACTACGGAATATAATTCTTTTGGATTCCTATTATTCGTTCCAATGCAGTGATTCTAGACAATGAAAACGGAAGGCTTCCGTTAAAAATTTCAGATAGTAATCATTGCGAACGATAATTTCAAAGACACCTTGCTGATCTGTATAAAATAATGCGTCTGTATAGTCTTTATCGTTGTTTAGATAATTACGCAATTCTTTGATACGATCACGCATTGCCTCTGATTTTATTTCTACACGAAAGGTAACATCCTTCTCGTTAGGGGTTTCTTCAATGTGGATGGCTGTTTCATTAAACGTATACGTAACCATGATTCTTCCTCCTTATTAAATGAAATAAACCAAATACAGATAAAGATTAGACATCAAGATGGAAAGAAGCATGAGTGGGAAAGCGATCTTCATGAAGCCTAGAAAGCTAATGCGATAACCATCCTTCATGGCCAATCCAATCACAATAACATTAGCACTAGCGCCGATTACTGTTCCATTTCCACCTAGACAAGCTCCAAGTGATAAACTCCACCAAAGAGGTTCTATATTTTCTATACCCAAATGGCCTAAGCCTTTAATCAAGGGTATCATCGTCGCTACAAATGGAATATTATCGACGAAGGCTGATGCTATCGCACTTAACCAGAGAATAAGAAAAGCTGAGCTCATAGCCTCTCCACCTGTTAGTGACATAACTTTCTTCGCCAGTAAATCAATTACTCCTGTTTCTACTAATCCACCAACCAGAATAAATAGCCCTACAAAGAAAAACAGGGTTGTCCATTCTATCTGTAACAAGGCATCCTCTAAATAATTTTCTCCCGTTATCAATAATAAGAAAAATGCACCTGTTAAAGCGATAGTAGCCGTTTCCAATCCTAGTAGATCATGAATAACAAAGCCTGTGATGGTAATACCTAGCACAATAAGGGATTTTACTAGTAAACGGATATCGGTCAGTTCTTCCTTTTCATTCAGTTCCATAATTTTGTCTTGCAGGTCTGGAGTTGTCACTAACTGCTTACGAAAAATGAAATACAATAAAGTAAGCGTTACGAGCATAATGAGGATGACGATCGGAGCCAGATTTGTTAGAAAAGCCATGAAGTCTAGCTTGGGAACAGCACTGCCGATCATAATATTGGGAGGGTCACCAATTAATGTTGCGGTGCCTCCAATATTAGCGGCTAAAATTTCACTTATCAGATAGGGAATAGGGTTTACTCTAAGGGAATGAGCGATACTAAAAGTAATGGGAACAATCAGTAAGACAGTGGTTACGTTGTCTAAAAAAGCGGAAGCCAGCGCTGTAATCAAGCTAAGATAGATAAGAATCACGGCGGGTCTGCCCTTCGCTAATTTAGCAGCTTTAATCGCCATATACTTAAAAAGGCCAGTTTGAGAAGTGATTGCCACTAAGATCATCATGCCAATCAACAGCCCAAGCGTATTAAAATCAATGTAATGAAGCGCATGCTCCTGGCTGACGATGCCTGTTATAATCAGCAGGACAGCACCAACCATTGCAATAATGGTTCGATGAATTTTCTCACCTATAATACATGCGTACGTGAAAAGAAAGAACGTAAGCGCAAGATAGGCCTGGCTGCCCATTCTGATTTCCTCCTAGCTTTAATGTATATACTTGAAATATATTTTTGGAGAAAACAGCCAAAAAGGCAGAATCTCTACCAGTTTGGCTGTTTACAGGTTCATCTATACTTTACCTAGATTCTTCTGGTTATAACTCAATTTGCGTTACGCTTGAGATTTCAAGGGATTGACCTAGTTCATCCAAGAGCTCAGTGCTGAGTGGTTTATCAACTGTCAGCATCATAATGGCATCCCCACCTACATCTTTGCGGCCGACCTGCATGGTGGCAATATTGACACCATTTTGTCCAAGCACGCTGCCAACATATCCAATAACACCTGGACGGTCATGGTGCTGAACGTACAGGAGATAGCCTTGAGGCTGTACATCAATGGTGGATTGATCAATTTTGACAATTCGGTCACCAAATCCATTTAAGCGCGTGCCAGCAATCGTTCTTGTCTCTAGATTGGAGCGAAGTGTCACGGTAATTAAATTGGTAAAACCACGGGATATTGTTGACTTTTCTTCCGTTACAGAGATATCCCGCATTTTTGCTAGGTAGGGTGCATTAATGTAGTTAACTTCGGCACCTAGTCGATAAGCTAATAAGCCTTTTAAAATCGTGCGAGTTAAGGGAGAGGTGCTCATCTCAGATAATTCGCCGCTATACGTAATTTTCACTTCTTGTAATGCACCGATTGTTAGTTGAGCTAAGAATTGTCCCAATTTTTCTGATAGGGAGAAGAAAGGCTGTACTCGTTCCATTAGATGTGCATCTACAGTAGGTAAATTTACTGCATTTTTGAAAGTTTGATTACGTAATGCCTTGAGTAACTCTTCAGATACATCAATCGCAACGTTTTCTTGGGCTTCCACAGTAGATGCCCCTAGGTGAGGAGTTGTAACAACTCGTGGATGACCTATCAATGGATTATTAACTGGTGGCTCTTCTTCATATACATCAAGTGCGGCTGCAGCAATTAATCCGTTATCTAATGCATGCAACAAAGCCTTTTCATCAATGATTCCGCCACGCGCACAGTTAATCACCCGAGCTGTTGGTTTCATTTTAGCGAACTGCTTGGCGTTTAACAGATGCTTGGTCTCTTTCATTAAAGGAGTATGCACGGTGATAAAGTCCGCTTGTGTCACAATATCATCTACACTGCCGTTTGTTACACCAAGCTTTTGAGCGCGTTCGTCTGTCAAATAAGGATCGTAACCAATTACGTTCATCTGAAAAGCTTTTGCTCGCTTCGCTACTTCGGAACCAATTCGGCCCATTCCAATAATTCCTAAGGTTTTATTGTGAAGCTCTACACCCTGAAAGCTTTTACGGTCCCATGCTCCATCAACCAATTTTTTATGAGCCTGAGGAATGTTGCGAGCGACAGCCATTAACATTGCAAAGGAGTGCTCAGCCGTGGAAATTGTATTACCATCTGGAGCATTGATAACTACAATACCTGCTGCCGTGGCTGCATTAATATCAATATTGTCGACACCAACACCGGCACGACCAATTACCTTTAGTTTCTTCGCTGCATGGATTACTTCAGCAGTCACCTGTGTTTGACTCCGAACCAATAAAGCATCATATTGTTCGATGATCTCAAGTAATTCATCAGGAGATAGAGCTGTTTTTTGTTCAACGATCACATCCTGAGCGTCTAGCAGTTGCTGAATACCTTGTTCACTTAAAGGATCACTTATTAATACGCGAAATTTATCCATGCTGAATCAATACCTCCTGAGCCGCACGTACACCGGCACCTAATGTTATTTCGTAACCAATCTGTTGCAAAGAGATTTCAATAAGTGAAATGACAGTCAATACGTCCTGCGGATCACAATAGCCCATATGACCAATCCGGAAAATCCTTCCTTTTAAATGCTGCTGTCCACCAGCAATGATCACATTATATTTGGTGCGCAATATTTTACGTAGCTCCTCAGCATCAAATAAATCGCCAGGATCTACGGATGTAACAGTAGGAGAGGCGTAAACATCCTCTGTCATTAACGGTAATCGTAATGCTCTCATGGCAGCCCGTGTCATATTTTTCATAAGCTCATGGCGAGCGAATACCTGTGGAAGACCTTCTTCATCGAGCATTGCTACTACTTCCTCTAATCCAAACACAAGGGATACGGCAGGGGTATAAGGCGTTGTCTGATCTGCCATACTTTTTCGATAAGCCTTAAGATCCAGATAGAAGGCTTGAGGAGTGATCTGTTCAATACGTTTCCAGGCCTGTTGGCTAACGGCAATAAAAGCAAGTCCAGTAGGCAGCATAAAGGCTTTTTGTGAACCTGTTACAACGATATCCAGACCCCATTCATCCATTTCGCAAGGCACAGCTCCCAAGCAACTAACCGCATCAACAATAAATAAAGCGTTGCTATGCTTTTTGACGACCCTCGATAATTCAGGTATTGGATTTAAAACACCAGAGGATGTTTCGCAATAGGTAGCAAATACAGCTTTTGCCATCGGATGCTGTACGAGAAAATCTTGCAAGAGTTCAGGGGTAATTGCTTCTCCCCAAGCAACCTCTAAACGGTGAACTTTGATTTGATACCGTTCGCAGATTTTTGCGAATCGTTCGCCAAAAGCGCCGCTAATCGTGACGATTGCTTCATCCCCGGCTTGCAAAGTATTAACTACGCTCATTTCCAAAGCGCTTGTACCGCTTCCGGCAATGACATACACCTGCTGAGCTGTACCGAAAGCCGGTTTTATTTTCTCAGCTACGTCAGAAAGCATTTGAGAAAATTGGCCACTGCGATGACCGATCATGGGACGGTTCATTGCTTGCTGCACACGAGGTGGGATTGGGGTAGGGCCAGGTATACGTAATATGATTTTCTCTTTAAACATGATTCTCATCCTCCTAAATATATCTCTATGGCTTCCTTACTAGTAGAAATTTTGTCTTTTGAGCATATAAAAAAACTTCTCAGCCTCCCCACTACAAATCACATGATGTAGTGAGGGGCGAGAAGTTATATTCGCGGTACCACCCTCATTTGTTCTTCTTTTCGCAAAAAAGAACCTTACCAGGTAACAAGACCTGAGAGATAACGGATCATCCGTTCAAACCTACGACCGCAAGCGGGCTGGGTTTGCCAACTCGGAAGTGCTCATCTCTTAAAGGAATCACCGGTTCGCAGCACCCACCGGCTCTCTGAGGATTTCCTGTAAAAGCATCTCTTCGTCAAAGTTGTTTTGTATGTAGCTGTTAAAGTTAGAACTTACTTTATCACCGTACAACAGTAGCGTCAAGAAGAAAAATTGAAAAAGAAAGAACATTGGTTTTACGTACTGTCACTGTTGTTCGTAAATAAGTGAAGAAGATACATAATCGTGTTGTAAAAACAGGTGAATGTACGGTTTTTGTGATATGAAGAAAAAAGGAGTAATGAGTAGAAAACGAGAGACAAATGGTAGAAAATAATAAAAAATGAGAGATTGTTCAACCGAGGATGAGAGAGTCAAAAATGAAAATGTTATGGATAAATATTCGGATTTTAGCAAGCAAGCTTTGCTTAAAAAAAGAAAATTTTATTGAGATAAAACAAGGTTTGGACAGAAGAAAAACCACCCACACTGCTAAAGCAGAGATAAGTGGTTTTGGTCTTCCTTATTTGATTGCAATCGATTAATCGTCGATTTTAATAGAGTCAGTTGGGCAACCGTCTGCTGCATCACGAACATCATCGTGCAGGATCTCAGGGATCTCAGCAGTGTTTGTATTGTCGTCAATCGTGTTGAACGCCAAACCTTCATCGTCGTAATCAAATACATCAGGAGCTGTGGCGCCACAGGCCCCACACGCAATACAGGTATCTTTATCTACCCATGTAGTCATTATGGTTTCACCTCCTGCCCCTTGATAGTACGTCCAGCTTACACAATTATTGTATAATTACTTTATGCCGATTACAAGAATGAATCGCGTCCAAATATGTACCTAGAACACGATTTATTTATGATAAATCGGCACTTCAGGCAAGGTGAGGGAAGGGTAGATCTTTTTGTTTAATTGTACAAAATCTCCAGCATGTACACCATTGCTCGCAATCAATACATTAACACCAAACGGGATGTTTTGCCAGCCTAATTTCACTGTCTCTTTATTTTTTATACGAGCATCGATAGAAGCCGTCAAATCCTGAGGGAAGAATTGAGGTATGCTTCTAATATTCTCCATATATCGTGCAGATATGTAATTGCGATAATGAAAAGGCAGTGTATCCCATGCTGCAAATGTCAGCGAGGTAATATCAACATCACCGATAGAGTGTTGTAGTACATAGATTTGTTCCCACATAGCAATTGCATGATAAAATTTTGTTTGAGCTTGTAAATATTCTGATTGAAAGTCTTTGGCATGACTCAGGGCAGCGATGTCTTCGGAGGAGTAGTGACTGCCTTTCGTATCTGCCATGGCTTTCGTTAAACTATTATGTAAGGTATGCAGGCTTCCAAGAAATTGATTTTTAGACGAAACCAACAAAGGAGAACGCTCACTGATATATACTTTTTCTAGCTGTTTGATTTTAGCCTCTACGACTTGTTTGAGTTGGTCATGAACTCCTTTTTGTTCTTGCAATGTTTTTCCCTGTAAGTTGGCTACATAATAAAAATAGTCGGTTTGAAAAGTGCTGAGTGGTTCATAAAAGCTGTAGTAATAATGGGTGAAATCTTGCTCGGGGTATAGTTTCTTTTCACGAATGAGTTTTTCCTGATTATGTGTTTGTTGTGTTAATTGCTGGAGCTGAGTCAGTTGCTCATTCATTTTCGATTGAACTACGTTTGCTCCCCAAAAAAATCCGACAACCAAACATGTTAATGATAAGATAATCATGTATGTAACAATATACTCGTGCTTGGACAAACGCTTTGTCATAGGTAATCCCTCCGTCTAGAGCAAAAACATTACAATCAATTTTGTCACTGCTTTCATGATAAAATAAATAAATTAATCAAACGTGAAGGAGAAACTTTGATCCATGGAGGAACAAGATTTCCGATTTTTTGAAGCTCTTGTGTTAAAAGGTCTAGCTGTGTTGCAAGGGGAACGTACTCCTCAATCTCTCTACTACATGGTAAAAGGACGTAAAGCTAATCAAGTATGGCAGGATGTGAATAATTTCAACCTCCATTCCTATTATCGGCTTTTCCCTTGGATATCAAGAGGGCTGTGGGAGCAAATCATCCAAAACCTCATGGAAAAAAAGTGGGTCTCAAATACTAATACAGCGCAAAAGGATGGTATATCAAGCTTTAAGCTAACTCATTTGGGGAATCAACAACTTTGTGAACAAAATGAAACCTATCAATTGGAGCGGTGGTTATCTGGAATTAATGGGATGTCGATAACGGAGCAAGCAACGTTATTTCGCTTACAAGCTTTGCTCATGGTTCAAACTATTTCACAGCTTTTGCATGACAGCTCTCATTTTTCACCGATTGTGCAAAATAAAGAGATTCAACGTAGAATCAAGCAACTGCTGGCAGAGCCGGATGAGCGAGCGGCATGGCTTAATGGATTGGCAGACGAGCTCTATCTGTTTATGGATATGCTTGAGCCTATGCTACAGCAGCAGTTTTTTTTGCAGTGGACGGGAGCTTCACAGGTAGGCCTCACAGCTCGGCAAATTGCCTACCAATTTCGTGAATCATTTCTATTTACGGAGGTAAAGCTGTTGTCGATCTGGAGTAGCTTGTATTGTGAGGTAAAGGAGAACAAATCAGGTCGATTCCCCTTATTACAAAGACTATGCCAGCTTCAGCCAGCACAAAAGCCGCCAATCAGTATGAGTGCTTGGGAAACATATAACATGCTTCAAAAAGATATGACGCTTGAGGAGATTGCTTCTAGGCGTACGATTAAATTAAATACAGTAGAGGATCATCTGATTGAAGCTGCTTTAAAGGGTCTGCCTTGTAAGTATGGTCGTTTTGTGAGCGAGCAGCAGATTCAATTCATACATGAAGCAAGCGATCGACTACAGACAAAGCGACTGCGACTGTTAAAGGATGAATTGGGCCATGACTATAGTTATTTGCAAATACGATTGGCTTTGGCCCTTAGAGGAGCGTCAGCATGGAAGCAAATATGAAAAACATTCGTCTTATTTTACAACGGTACTTTGGTCATGCCGCGTTTCGCACTGGACAAGAGGAGATTATTAGTCGAATCTTAAAAGGGGAAAATGTGCTTGGTATCATGTCTACAGGTGGTGGAAAATCGCTTACGTATCAGGTGCCGGCATATGTGCTGCCTGGTATCACACTTGTAGTATCCCCGCTAATTTCCTTAATGATCGATCAGGTTCAGCAGTTGTTAAAAAACGGACATCGGCTGGCGACCTACATAAATAGTTCCTTGGATCGTGATGAAATTCGCTTGGTAATAGATGAGCTGGAAGCGGGGAAATACAAACTTGTCTATATTTCCCCAGAAAAATTGCAACAACCTTCGATTATCCGGCTCCTCCAAAAAAGAGGTGTGTCCTTGGTAGCGATTGACGAGGCTCATTGCATATCGCAGTGGGGCCACGACTTTCGCACAGATTATTTAAAATTGCCGTCTTTGATTAAAGCACTGGGAGAACCTCCTGTGCTAGCTGTGACGGCCACTGCTACACATAACGTGGCGCAAGAAATTGCTGATCTGTTTGACATTGCTTTAGATAATCAAATCCGCTTAAGTGTGAATCGTTCTAACATTGCCTATGATCTATATCCAGTCAGCGATGAGGCGGACAAAAACACACGATTGCTTGCTCAATTACGTGAGTGCCAAAAGCCGGGCATCGTATACTGCAGTACAAGGCAAGCAGTAGAACAACTTGTAGTGCTGTGCCAGCAAGGCGGGATTCAGCGGGTAAGTGGCTTTCATGGTGGAATGAACCCGATGGAGCGGATTTTGATTCAAGAGCAATTTATTGCAAATCAATTAGACGTGATTATTGCTACGAATGCATTTGGAATGGGAATTGATAAGCCAGATATCCGCTTTGTTATTCACTATCATCTTCCTGCAAGCATAGAGGCTTATACACAAGAGGTTGGACGAATTGGACGTGACCAACAACCTGGATATGCTTGTTTGTATGTACAGGAAGAGGATGTGCATATTCATCACCGTCTTTTCCAAAACGAATATCCAACAGACGAAGAATTAGTTGCCTTTTTAGGACTGCTACGTAACTCAGTTCGTCGAGCTGATTCCTGGGTGCTCACCAGAGAGGGGTATGAGCAAAAAGTCTCACATGAGGAACTTTTTGCAGCTATTGGCATTGGCGAAAATGTAACAAGGCTCTTATTTTACTATGCACAGGAAGCAGGAGCGGTTCATAGTGTTCAATTAGGAAAAAACGGGTATACCTACTGGATTCAACCACATGACCCCAAGCTCGTCCATGGTACGATGAAGCAACGAATACAGCTAGTAAAGCGTTCTAAATATGCGAAATTAGGGACTATGCAGGAGTGGATTCAGACATCTGGTTGTTTTCGCGAAGCGTTGCTAGCCTATTTTGGGGAGAGGCTGATAGACAAACCGGAGTCATGCTGTAGAACCTGCGGAATCAGCAGAGAGCTTTATCATGAGTCTGCAATGCAGGAAAGGATTACTCGTGAAGCAGTCTGGAATCTTCCGGAAGCCCTGGAACGATTGTTGCCCCGTAAATCGCCAAACGAAGGAGGTTCCGCTTCGTTGTGAATAGAAACAATAAGCTAGATCAGTTAGATGACCGTACGCTGCTACTCAATCTGTGGCTCACACAAGGTATCGTTCTTTTGATTGCCCTACTAGGGTCATGGTTTCTTTATACTAAAATAGAATTTCAGCAGCTTTTATTAACGATGCACCCTTCTTATCTTGGCTATGCAGTTCTTTTGATCGTCCTTGTTGTTGTTAGTAATATTATTATTGAAAAAACAGTTCCGCCAAGCTGGGTAGATGATGGTGGGATGAATGAACGGATCTTTCGTTCTCTTTCAATTCCAACTACGTTTTTACTCTGTGTAGCTGTAGGGATTAGTGAGGAATGGCTTTTTCGCGGTGTAATTCATGAGTCGATAGGTAATGTGTGGACAAGTATACTCTTCACAGCGATTCATTTTCGATATTTACAAAAACCTATTCTCATTGGAATGGTGTTTCTAACAAGCTATTTACTAGGCATACTTTTTACCTGGACCAATAGTCTGATCACAGTTATGTTTGTTCATGCTACTATCAATTTCATTCTTGCTTTATTTTTAAAATATAATTCAAGATCAATACATTCACAGGAAGATATGTAACACGAAGGGGAGGAAATAAGATGGAAGGTAGAGATGGAGACAAGCAAATAGCAGAGGAGCAGGACACCCTGCTTGGCTTACCTCCTAGAAAAACGAGGATCAAAAATAAAAAACAAGCACAAAAAAAGCAAGCAAGTCGCATAAGTGAAGAAAAACAAGCAGCAAAGAGTGATAACGAAGTATCTAAGGAGCAAGTAAAGGCCTCGTCTACACTTGCTAGTGGAGGTGGATGGAAAATCATTGTTCCGTTAGCGGGAGCAGTAGTCGTGGCAGGTGTTTTATTCATCTGGAAGGAGATGAATTCGACACAACCGGCGTTAATTTTTAGTGGGCACCAGACGCGGACAGATGCGATTGCTTCGGGAACAGGAGTTTCCGTTACAGGACCTGAACCTTTAAATAGGGAGGGTACAGATCAGGCAAATGTTGCAAAGCCTGAAATGCAGCCGCAGCTAGAGGATAAGAAACCAGCGAATAATTCAGCCCTTGGGCAGGAAGGGGATAAAGGTGGTTTAGGTACAGAGGCTATCGTTACATCTACGGTAAAACCTACTAGTACCTCGGCCCCAACTACTAATAAAACTACCGTTGAGCAGAAAGCTAGCCCAGCTTCAGTTCCAGCTTCTAACAAGCCTGAAACAACGGTAAGTGAGGAAAAACCTGCTAAAAAAATTAAAAGTAAACTTTATAAAGTTAAAAGAGGAGATAATTTACATAAGATTTCCCGTGCTTACTATGGAAATAATAATGGAGTAAATCGAATCGCAACTTTTAATGGTCTTAATACAGAAGCCCCATTAATAGAGGGAAAAACACTTTACATTCCTGTAGATTAGTGAAAGGTAATCATGTTAATCGCCTAAAATGGTTACTCTAGAGAGAGAAACTGTTAGGAGGGACTCATGATTTACGACACCATCGTGATTGGAGGCGGAATTGCTGGTTTACAAGCAGCAATTCAGCTCTCGCGAAGCTTACATAAGGTATTAGTTATTGATAAAAAATCGGGGAGATCGACCTTAGCGCGCAAATACCGTAACATATTGGGCTATCCAGAGGGTGTCAGTGGACTGGAACTGAGAACGCAGGGAGAAATAATGGCCAAGCGCTTTGGAGCCACATTTATTCACGATGAAGCAACATTTTGTGAGCAGAATCAGGAGGATATTTTCTGCGTGACCACAAGAGAACATAAGGAAACCTTTATGGCAAAGACTTTACTAATTGCCACGGGAATTACTGACCCATTGCCAGAGATTCCAGGATTGATTGAATGCCTAGGGGAATCCATTTACATTTGCCCCGATTGTGATGGCTATGAAGTCCAGCAAAAGCGTACAGTCGTAATTGGTTCTGGCAAGCATGCCTTGCAAATGGCACAGGAATTAAAATACTACACAAAAGATATCATGGTTATTAATCATTCGCTAACATCGCTGGATAAGGAGGATCAAATCAAGGCTAATGAATGGGGGGACTATTATAGAGAGGATGAGATCGTCTCTATAGAACAGCAGAACGGTCAATTATCATCAATAAATTTACGCTCTGGTGAAGCAATTACAGTAGAACGAGGTTTTTTAGCTTTTGCCGGAGCACATGTTAATTCAGACCTACTACAAGCTTTTCAAATTCAACTTTTACCCCAAGGACATGTTCAGGTAGATCCACGAACCAAGGAAACAAATCATCGCAATATCTGGGCAGCAGGAGACGTTAATGCTCACTCTCAACAGGTTACGATCTCAATGGGAGACGGCTCTCAGGCTGCTATTTGGATACACAAGCGATTATTGGAGCTGGTACAAGAATAAACATCGCCATAAGATGGGCTTATGATATGACGTTATAATCTTCCGCACTTGATGAGAAACGATGATGAACAGGCGTCGGGAAAAAGCTCATAAGTTTTCTGGAAGTAGTAACGTCATTTTTTTTGTCCCATGCATATTGTGGAATATGAGTTCATATTGAACATGATCAATAAGTTGTATAAATACATATCAGTTGGGTATATTCTCTTTACATGAAACGAACTGCTAGAATATTACGTATAAGTATATAAATAAGTCTGTCCGAGATGTTATTCTTTCCTGGGAAAGCGAAATTTCTGGCAATAACGCCTTAATTTTCCGCTAGATTGACGATTTATGTCGGAAAGAGAGTAGTAGGAAAAACTTCAATATCTATGTTCTTGTCTCACAATGTGGTATTATACAAGAATGGATGAATTATAATTACAGCAGGATTATAGCTTGAGGGGAGTTTGTCTAGTAAGAATGAAATAGATATTTTTGTACGCCAGATTATTCTATTTATAGATGTATGTACGGAACAATTACAGGCTTCTTAACATACGTTGTAATAGGACTGGATGGTGAGGAGGGACAGTCATGCGAGTTGAACGCCTTGGCCAAGACAAGATAAGAATTTTTTTAACCTTTGACGATCTTACGGAGCGAGGTATTGAAAAGGAAGACATGTGGCGTGACATTCCTAAAGTTCATGAGCTGTTTAATGATATGATGGAGCAGGCTTATGATGAGCTTGGATTTGAAATATCTGGTCCAGTTGCTGTAGAAGTCTTTGCTTTACCTGCCCAAGGAATGGTAGTCATTGTCACTCGTGGCAAAACAGGAATCACTGCTGAAAAAGATGAAGAAGATGATGTATACGAAATGGAAGTTACTTTAGAAGAGAGTGACTTAATCATATATGCTTTCCGCGATTTTGAACATGTCGTAGAGGTAGCTCACAGAATTAATGCCTTTTTAACATATGGAGGTAGCTTATATTCTTATCAGGATAAATACTACCTTGTTTTAGAGGATGTAGAGCTTGAACAAGAGCGTTACCAGCATCTCATTGCGATTTTATCGGAATATGGTGAGGCAAATCCTATTACTGTATATGTGTTAGAAGAATACGGAAAGTCGATCATGCCTGATGACGCTGTTAAAGAAATCGCTCGATATTTTCGTTAATAAGAAGAGAAGGACACCTATGTGCGTAAGTTATAAGGTGTCCTTCTTTTTTATGCTGTCATTTTTTATTGGATACCGGCAAATAAGTCGGTTTCTTTTTCTGTAGGCTGATAGTTGGGCAAGTTGTGCCATGCCAATAGATAATAATTAGTGGTTGGTACGTTTTTATAATCATGAGAGGTTATACCTGGAAAGACTCGCTCGACAGATAAATGCTGGGTTTTATGTGCTAGTAAAGCTTTCGCTATCTGCTCTCTGTAGGGCTTTTGATCGATGATAGTTGTAATATCCTCCAGTGGATCTCCATTGGTAGGTGTACCATGCTTACTCGTAAAGGGAGCTGTTAACGGGATGGTTGCATGATATAGCTTACGAACGCTTGAAGAATCGTCCAGCAGGTGATCCACAACATACTGAGTAGCCTTAGACACCGCGATATGATCAGGATGACCCGATATCCCATGCGGAGCAAACGTAATTAAAATTTGTGGTTGCTCCTCATCAATCATTGCTTTTATATGGGCAGCAAGCTCTTCTATGGGAGAATTGTCTACCAGTTTATCCTCATAATCTAATACCGCAACCCGGTCCACACCTAAGATGTCACAGGCATGGCGTAATTCGGCTTCTCTATAGGCGGGTAGCTCCTCTTGTGTGCATAGTGGTGGTGTCCCTGCTTTACCTGCCTGACCTCTCGTAGCGCACAAAAGAGTTTGACGTACATTTCCTTGGTCCTTATAAAATGCAATCGTGGCACCGGAGGCAAATGTCTCGTCGTCTGGATGTGCATATATTAGTAGAATTCCTTTTTGTGTTGTCAACAAATTCACACTCCTAATAGCCTTTTCTATTTGTTATTATGACATAGGTTTGCCCAATCGAATACAAAAGAAAGCACATTCCAGAGCAAGTAACCCTTTTCATTTTAGTAAAAGAGGAGTATGCTTTGGCTGTAGGAAAGTTTAGTGACAAGCGAGAATTTCTGTTTTTTCTAGAAAGTTCTTATAAATAAGGAAAAAGCAGAATTTTTACTTCTCTTTCAGGTATTGAGCGTGTATACTGAACGATGGATTTACTGAACATAACTTTTTGAGGTGATTATACAATGGGGAATCACGAAATGGTAACCAACAACACTGAGACTGCGCAACAAAAAGAAAGTATGAATCTTTTGGCTTCGACGCAGACGGTGATTAAGGAAGCACTAGAAAAACTAGGTTACCAAGAGTCGATGTACGAACTGTTAAAGGAGCCTTTGCGAGTCCTGACTGTTCGCATCCCAGTTCGAATGGACAATGGCGAGACTAAAGTGTTCACAGGCTATCGTGCCCAACACAACGACGCTGTTGGCCCAACAAAAGGCGGAATACGTTTCCATCCAGAAGTTACAGAGGATGAAGTGAAAGCGCTTTCTATTTGGATGAGCTTGAAAGCGGGAATTGTTGATTTGCCTTATGGTGGAGGAAAAGGCGGCATTATTTGCGATCCGCGTGAAATGTCCTTCCCTGAATTAGAGCGTCTTAGCCGTGGTTATGTACGCGCTATCAGTCAACTAGTTGGACCAACGAAAGACATTCCTGCTCCAGACGTATTTACCAATTCACAAATCATGGCTTGGATGATGGATGAGTATAGCTGCATTCGTGAGTTTGACTCTCCAGGATTTATTACGGGTAAACCTATTGCATTAGGTGGGTCTCATGGTCGTGAAACTGCTACAGCAAAGGGAGTAACGATCTGCATCCGAGAAGCTGCTAAGAAAGCAGGTATCAACCTGGAAGGTGCTCGCGTGGTTGTACAAGGCTTTGGTAATGCAGGAAGCTATTTATCTAAATTCATGCATGATGCAGGTGCTAAAGTGGTAGGTATCTCTGATGCTTATGGTGCTCTGTACGATCCAAATGGTTTGGATATTGATTACCTTTTAGATCGTCGTGATTCCTTCGGTACCGTTACCAAACTATTTACTAATACCATTTCCAATAAAGAACTATTGGAATTGGATTGCGATATTCTTGTACCGGCTGCTATTGAAAACCAAATCACAGCCGATAATGCACATAACATCAAAGCTTCTATTGTAGTAGAAGCAGCCAATGGACCAACTACTTTGGAAGCTACAAAAATTTTGACAGAACGGGGCATTTTGTTAGTGCCTGACGTACTAGCTAGCTCTGGCGGTGTAACAGTATCGTACTTCGAGTGGGTACAAAACAACCAAGGTTACTATTGGACAGAAGAAGAAGTGGAAGAGAAGCTAGAACGTGTAATGGTTCGCTCGTTTGAAAACGTCTATCAGACTTCTCAAACACGCCGTGTAAATATGCGCTTAGCTGCTTACATGGTAGGCGCTCGTAAGATGGCGGAAGCATCACGTTTCCGCGGATGGGTGTAAGCTAAATGAAGAGCCTTCTTGGTTTAATGCCAAGAAGGCTTTTTTTCTTATCATTTTAATGAGCAAATGAAGAACGGATAGAACAAACCAAAACAGCCACGCAGAAAGGAAATATCCTATTTCTACGTGGCTGTTACCAATATACACTAAGCTTTTAGTGATCGAAGCAATCCTGCAATTTAGTTGAATCAACGGTTTGCTGCAGGGCTACCAACAGCTTCAGACGAGCCTTTTGTCCATTTAATCCGTTTGAAAAGATCATACCCATGTCTTTTAATTGACGGCCTCCGCCTTCATATCCATATAGGTCTTGTACCTGTCCATTATAGCAACGAGAAACAACTACAATAGGTACATTTCGCTGTAGTAGCTCCTTTAATACAGGAAGGATCATTGGAGGCAGGTTTCCTAATCCGAATGCTTCAATTACCATCCCGTCAATTTTTTGGTCTAATAAAAAGCGAAGCCAGGCAGGGTCCATACCTGTGACTGCCTTAATAAGCGGTACATTTCCATCTGCATGCGATATTTCGTAAAACTCGCGTGAAAGTGGCGCATGATGGTATTGGATGGATTTCTTTGAGATAGTCCCAATTGGCCCGTAGGAGGGGGATTGGAAAGTAGCTACATTAGAGGTATGGGTTTTGGTTACGTGCCGGGCTGCATGAATTTCGTCATTAAAAACAACAAGTACACCTTTGTTGCGACTGCTAGGGTCGATAGCCGTGCGAACGGAAGAAATCAGATTGACTGGACCGTCAGCTCCTAATTCATTACTAGATCGCATAGCGCCTGTAACGACAATCGGCACGGTTACTGGCAGGGTAAGGTCAAGAAAGTAAGCAGTTTCTTCGAGGGTATCGGTACCATGAGTAATAACGATGCCATCGTAAGTATCCTGTAACAGCTCTTGTTCAATGATTTCCCGTAGTTTATTCATAATAGCAGGCGTCATGTGTGGGCTTGGTAGATTAACGAAATCCTTCATGACAACATCAGCATATTTACTTAAATAGGGAAGATTATGATTTAGGACATGCTCGTCTAACGGTTTAACGCTTTCTGTGCCTTCTTCAACTGACATTGCAATGGTACCGCCTGTATTTATCACTAGCACTTTTTTCATAGGGATCTCTCTCCTGTTGCGGGTTTTCATATATTATCTTTCATGGTACGATGAATAGGGAACCTATGTAAAGGAGCAAACAAGAAATATGATTCCGTTAATTGGTGCAGCTTTGGCGCCAGGACTTGCTTTGCTGTGTTATTTTTATTTGCGCGATAACTTAGAGCCGGAGCCAATTTCAATGGTGGTGCGCTCTTTTATTTTTGGTATCTTGCTTGCTTTTCCCGTAATGGTGTTGCAATATATTTTTCAAAATGAGTGGGGCATCGATTCCGTCTGGTTTAACACGGTAATTTCACCTGCGGTTGTGGAAGAATTTTTTAAATGGTTAGTTGTATTTCATACCGCTTATAAGCATGTAGAGTTTAACGAGCCGTATGATGGTATTGTCTATGCGGTAGCGGTTTCCCTTGGTTTTGCGACGCTTGAAAACTTTTTGTATCTTGTGATTAACGGAAAGCAAGTTGCCATGTGGCGTGCATTATTACCAGTTTCTAGCCATGCTTTGTTCGGTATCTATATGGGCTATTATATGGGTAGAGCTAAATTTGCAAATGCCAACGAGAATCCACTATGGTTATTATTTGTCTCTTTAATGCTGCCCATGTGTTATCATGCGATTTACAATTTTATTTTTCTATCTGTTGATTATTGGTTGTTTCTGGTCGTGCCATATATGGCAATACTTTGGTGGTTTGGAATGAAAAAAGTAGAACTGGCTCACGATATCAGTTCTAAAAATATATACAATCGTCCACAATAAAGGTTATGAGGAGGCGACTGTAATTGTTCAAAACCCAGCGATCTAAAATCATGATACGGTGCAACCAATGCGGCGAAAGATTTATCTTGCGTGGTCGCCCAGGCATGGAAGGAAAAGTTGACACAGGATTTAAGCAATGTATCTGCGACAATCAAGAAAAATTTGATATTACCCATCTGGAAGAATGAAAGAGACTGGTATTTACTGGTCTCTTTCTTTTTGTATAAACATGATTTCCCTCACGAACAATACAGACAAGGAAAGGAAATTTACCGGTCTGAAGGAGGAAGTCCAATGAGGAGTAAAGAGGTCAAAACATGGAGGCTCATGGTTGCAAGTACAGTTGTAGTGATCTGTACGGCATTCTATTTAATACTTGCTACTACCCCACCCCAAGTGGTGCACCAGCACGCAGATCAGCCGATGGAATCTAAGGTAGCACCAGTGGCAACTACCACAGCACAAAAAACGTTTTCAGCTTCACAGCTATCCGAAAATGACCTTAAGCTAATGGCAAATGCGGTATATGGTGAAGCGCGTGGAGAACCGTACATCGGGCAAGTAGCGATTGCGGCCGTAATTATAAATCGGACAAAGAGTTCATCGTTTCCCAATACGCCCTCCGCTGTTATTTTTGAACCTCGTGCTTTTACTGCGGTAGCAGATGGTCAGATTTATTTAACCCCGAATGAAAATGCGAAGAAAGCAGTGAAGGATGCTTTAAAGGGGTGGGACCCTACTGAAGGATGCACCTATTATTTTAATCCCGAAACAGCTACGTCCAAATGGATATGGGGGCGTCCTCAAGTGAAAAAAATTGGTAAACATATATTCTGCCGCTAACCAATAACAACGGAAGAAGGAGGATCTAGAAATGGTTTATGGTGCAATTTCACGAGTGCTGTTTCCAGTATGTTTAATCGGATTGGTCGGTGTTGGTGTATGGGGCTATCAGGAACATAACGAAAAAAACAGCATACTAATCAAAGCAGAGAATCAATACCAAAGAGCCTTCCATGATTTAAACTTTCATATGAATAAACTGCATGATGAGTTAGGAAAATCTGTTGTATTAAACACACGCAAGCAATTAGCTCCGTGTCTTACGAATGTGTGGCGTTTAGCTTATACCTCGCAAAACGATGTCGGTCAACTTCCTTTGACGCTAATGCCATTCAATCACACAGAAGAATTTTTGTCCAAGGTAGCAGATTTTTCTTATGAAGTAGCCGTAAGGGATTTAAATCAGCATCCGTTGAGTGAAAAAGAGTATAAAACACTCAATAAACTGTACCAGAACTCTAAGCACATCCAAAAAGAATTATCTGGTGTGCAAACCAAGGTTATTGATAGCAAATTGCGCTGGATGGATGTAGAAACGGCCTTGGCTAAACAGCAACAGCCAGGGGACAACACCATCATTGACGGTTTTAAAACGATTGATAAAAAAGTGCAGGAGTTCCCTGAAATGGAATGGGGAATGACTGTTCAAAATATGGAAACGAAACGCCAGCAACGAATTAAGGGCATATCAGGAAAACCAGTTAGTGAACAACAAGCGATTGATATTGCTAAAAAATTCGTTGGTAAAATTTCGTCTGGTGACAAGGTTTCTGTTGAAAAGAACGGAAAAGGCATGCAATACAATGCTTACAGTATCCGTATAACTAGTAAAAACGCTAGTCCAATCAATATGGATGTAACCAAAAAAGGCGGAAAGGTAGTCTGGTTATTAAACGAAAGAGAAGTCAAACAGACAAAATTGAACTTAGATCAGGCAGAAAAAAGTGCTAAGAAGTTTTTAAAAGAAAAGGGATACGGCGACATGGTAGCGACGGAACGAGATACATACGGAGGGATAGGAGTATTTACGTTTGTGCCAAAAGTGGAAGGCGTACTCATCTATCCTGATTCCGTAACGGTCAAAGTAGCGCTTGATAATGGGGATGTAAATGGATTTCATGCGGTCGAATATTTATTTAACCATAAGCAGCGCATCATTCCAAAAGCAAAGGTTTCCGCCCAGCGCGCTAAAACGATGATCAATCCACATGTTAAGGTTACGGATTCTAGACTTGCCATGATTCAGGGGAAAAATAACGGGAAAGAAGTACTAGCATATGAGTTCTCTGGACGATTTGAAAATGATATCTATATGATCTATATCAATGCCCAGACAGGTGAAGAAGAGGATGTAATAAAAATGAGTGTAGGCGAGCAAAAAATGCCAAATTATGGCGAAAATGCATAAGAGGATAAGAGAGAGTGCAAAGAAGTTTGTCTAAGGGCAAACTTCTTTGTTTGCTGTATGGATATCAGCGTGTGTATAATGTTGGAAGAGGGTGAGAAGGGGAGGAAATAAGAGTGAGTGTGCTACCTCAAGTAGGACAAGTGATGCGTCTATCTCTCGCGTCCATGTCAGAAGAGCAAAGTAAAAAAGTATATAAGACTAGAGTAGCAGATTATTCTGAAAAAAACTTTGCGATTGAATTACCCATCGACGAGGAAACAGGCAGTACGAAGCCTCTTCCAATTGGAACGACCTGTTTCGTATGGTATATTGGACAGGATGGTTCGCGTTTTGATTTTGAAACCAAAATTGTTGGTACCAAGCAAGAAAATATACCAATGCTTTTAATGGAAAAAGTGCCAAAGGAGCAGATCGTTCGCACGCAACGCAGAGGCTATTTACGAGTACCTGCAAGCTTTGAGGTCTCTGTTAGCTATCCAAGCATTCGAGGAAAACAGAAGTTCCTAGCGAAGACGCTGGATATTAGTGGTGGCGGTCTAGCATTTGCATGTCCCAAGAACCATTTCTTGGAAGAAGAGCAGGAAGTAGATATGTGGATTAGCTTGCCAGCTAAAGCGGGGACTGTTAGTCATGCCTTTGCCAAAGCACAGGTAGCACGCGTTCAGGAGCAGGAGCTGAGTGACTTTAATTGGACATCCCTACAGTTTACAGCCATATCGGAAGCAGATCGAGCTAAAATTGTTCGCGTATGCTATGAACGTCAATTGGAAATAAGACAAAAAGGTATAGTTGAATAACGGTTGACTATCAACAGGAGGAGGAGCGTTACTCCATGAAAAAATCAACGTTTGATGCTCGCTTTATATTGCTGTCCAGTCGTTTAGAGCGATATCTTATTAAAGCTATCATTATTTTTATTACTTCTATACTGTTGGCTCAAACTATTTTAACATGGGGTTCCATTCGCCCTTATTTCGTTCGCGTTGAGAGAGTGGAGGGCATTCCAGCCATCCGCTAATTTGCTTCATATGCGCTACTGTGGTACAATATACCATAGCTTGGCTTCGACGAACTGTCTTCGCTCGAGGCTTTTCTTCATTATTAACGTATTTAAACTCTAGTAGGTGAATTTACATAATGAATATTGCAATTGATGGACCTGCTGGTGCAGGGAAGAGTACCGTAGCACAACTTGTTGCTGCTGCATTACAGTACGTTTATATTGATACAGGAGCGATGTATCGGGCTTTGGCTTGGGCTGTATTAAAGAACGGAACTGCAATTGAGGATCAGGAATCCGTTGCAAGCTTGCTACAGCAAGCCAAGATTGAGTTGAAGCGCACAGAGGAAGGACAGCGTGTGTATTGGGATCATGAGGATATCACTCATCAAATTCGCACACAGGAAGTTAGTAATTATGCTTCCGTAGTGGCGAGTTATCCAGCGGTTCGTGCTACGATGCTGATACTACAACGTGAGATGGCTCAGCAAGGAAACGTGGTTATGGATGGGCGTGATATAGGTACTCACGTGTTGCCTGAAGCTGAGGTGAAGATCTTTCTGACAGCTTCCATAGAAGAGCGAGCTACACGTCGTTTTGGTGATCTTCTTGCTAAAGGAGAGCAACCTGATATAAACGAATTACAAAAGGAAATTGCAGAGCGTGATAAACGTGACCGTGAGCGAGAAACAGCACCGCTCAAGCAGGCTGATGATGCTATCTTATTAGACACCACTGGCATGCCGCTAGATGAGGTTGTTAATAAAATTCTTGCGCTTTGCAAATGATTGGGTGAAATACATTGATTCTTTATAAATTTTTTCGAGCTATCTTCCGTATTGTGCTTAAAGGATTATACCGGTATGAGTCCATTGGATATGAGAATGTGCCAAATGAAGGTCCAGTCATTCTGTGCTCTAATCATATCAGTAATTGGGATCCGCCCTTACTAGGATGTGGAATAGATAGACAAGTCAGTTATATGGCAAAAGAAGAATTGTTTAGGTTTCCTGTTTTGTCCCACGTATTGAAAAGCTTTAACGCTATTCCCGTTAAGCGCGGTGGTAATGACCGTGGTGCTATCCGCACTACGCTACAGGTTCTAGAGCAGGGAAAGGTCTTTGGTATTTTTCCAGAAGGAACGCGAAGCAAAACCGGAGAATTGGGCGAAGGAAAGACGGGAGTAGCGATGTTTGCTCTCAAATCAGAGGCAGCTATCATTCCTGTGGCAATCATTGGACCATACCGTTTGTTCCACAAAGTAAAGGTCGTGTATGGAAAGCCAATTGATATCTCGAAGTACCGAGAGGCTAAAAGCAGCAGTGAAACGATGCGCGAGGTAACGCAGGTGATTATGAGCGAGATTCAAAAATTAAAAGATACTCATCAACAGTAGCGCAGTTACATTTCTGGAATTTTGTATGGTTTTTCCAGTATCATCATATAATAATAGCTACTCTCCTGCTTAAAATTTGGAAGACCACACGCCATTGGCGGGGTTTAATATATTTTGTTCACAGGTTGGCTTCAATAACACTTACATGTCAATGTTGGCATTCGAGGAGGTTTGTTCAATGGTCGATGGCACAGATAACAACGTAAGTCTAACAGATGTTCAAACTCTGTCCGTAGGGGACATTGTGAAGGCAAAAGTGACAAAGGTAGAAGAGAAACAAGTATTGGTCGATGTAGGCTACAAATATGATGGTCTTATCCCAATCAGTGAGCTTTCTGGTCTTCATGTAGAAAAAACTTCTGATATTGTTTCAGAAGGCGATGAGTTTACTGTAAAAGTAACAAAACTGAATGAAGAAAAAGAAGAGCTGGTTGTTTCGAAAAAAGCGGTAGATGCTCAAATAGCATGGGAAGAACTAGCTAAAAAGCAACAAAACAATGAAACGATCGAAGCAGAAGTGAAAGACGTAGTAAAAGGTGGACTTGTAGTTGATGTAGGTCTGCGTGGTTTTATCCCTGCTTCTATGGTAGAGCGTCATTTTGTAGAGGATTTTAGCGATTACAAAGGACGTACGCTCACGCTAAAAGTTATGGAATTGGATCAAGAAAAGAATAAGGTGATCCTTTCTCATAAAGCTGTGTTAGAAGAAGAGGCCAAAGCGAGCAAAGGCAAAGTACTGGATAGCATCGAAGCAGGAAATATTCTTGACGGTACTGTTCAACGCCTGACTGATTTTGGCGTATTTGTTGATATCGGTGGTGTAGACGGGCTGGTACATGTGTCCGAATTAGCTTGGGAGCATGTAGATAAACCTGCTGATGTAGTAAAAGAAGGCGACAAGGTTAAAGTGAAGGTTTTGAAAGTGGATAAGGAAAATGAGCGTATCAGCTTGAGCATGAAAGAAGCGCAACCAGGTCCTTACCATGATATTGCTGAGAAATTCAAAAAAGGTGACGTGGTCACTGGTACGGTGAAGCGTTTAACCGGTTTTGGTGCATTTGTAGAGATTGCTCCTCGTGTAGAGGGCTTAGTGCATATCTCACAAATCGCAAACCGCCGTGTGAAATCACCTAGCGAGGTATTAAAAGAAGGGCAAGAAGTAAAAGTGAAGGTCCTTGAAATCAATCCTGCTGAGCAACGTGTAAGCTTAAGTATTCGCGCGGTAGAAGAAGATCGCGAAGAAGAAGCAGAACGTATATCTCGTAAGGAACTGCAACAATATACACAAGACAACAATCAACAGGGTATGGGTGTAACGCTGGGCGATTTGTTCGGCGACCTACGTGACAAGTTAAAATAAACACGTAAATACCGTAATATACAAGAAAGAGGCAACTGCTCGTTAATCATTAGATTAATGGAGCGGCTTGCCTCTTTTTTAGTAGATTTTGTCAAATGGGGTTACTTGTCCTATATCTGAGTCATACTAGGATTACTTACCGATTAAGCCTATGTTAACTAATGAAGGTGTTGTCAAATGAATGATGGAACAATAGCCATGATAGTAGAGTGGACACTGCTTTGCGTGGTCTGGATGGGACTTACTGATCGTTTTTTACATCAAATGGGCTGGAAACGTTCAACAGCGTTGTTGATTCTAACGGCTTTTCTTGTTACAAGCTACAGTGAGTGGCGACTTTTTCTTCTGCCTGTAGAGGTAAATGTGAGCGGGATGCTTCTCCCATTATTGTTAGGGGGGGCATTATGGTATCATCTCAAAAAGAAGCGGCGAAAGTATATGATAACGAGTGCTATCCTTCTAGCCTTTGCGCTTACCTTATTGCGTAAATTGTTTTTTTGGGACCCGGTGCTTTTATTCATAGATGAGGTAATGATTTTACCGGTTCTTTGTGTCATTTTGTGTTTTATTGTGACTAGGTATGCTATCTACCATTGGTTTTTACTGTGTGTTGCTTTTCCATTATCAGATGCGTTTTATCAGGCTTCTTTTCTATCCCTTACAGAACGCTGCATCATTGGAGGAGAGTACCAGCAAGATCTATTTTGGACATCATTCGCCTTGTGGTCAAGCTGTTATTTGGCGATTCAATTGCTTCAAAAAACGGGTGTGGCCTTGCGCACAAGAATTGCCCCTTTGATTCGGTTTAAATCAAAATCTCCTACGAACAGGTGAAACAACATATGATCAAAGAATTGCTTTCAAATGAGTACGTGGTCCCCCTTTTGCTTGGAATTCTCGCTGGGATTATCACACGTCTGTATTTACTTCGGACAGATTATCGGCAATATCCTACCTATCCTCATGGTAAACTAATTCATGTAGCATTAGGAATTATTGCCTCTGGATTAGGGGCGGTTGCGGTACCATCCTTTTTAAAGGAGGATTACACTGCGATTACGTTTTTAGCTCTTGCTGCTCAACAGTTTAGGGATGTTCGGAACATGGAACGAGCAACCCTGTCAGAGATAGATAAGCACGAACTCGTTCCACGAGGCGGGAGTTATATTGAAGGAATTGCGATGGTTTTCGAAGGACGTAATTATCTGGTCATTTTCGCTGCATTTTGTACTACGTTTGCGACTGTGCTGTTCAATTGGTACGGAGGAGTATTGGTAGGTATAGTCGTTTTATTGATTTCTCGTTCATTTAAATCGGGAAAATCATTGAAATACATAGTGGACGTGGTACCCTCATCTATTCGTCTCGATGGCGTGAATTTATATGTAGACGACATTTATATGATGAATGTAGGGTCACCCGAAGCTCAGGAAATCATCAGGGAGCGAGGCGTAGGGTATATACTAATTCCTAAGAATGCCAATGCAAAGGTAACGATTGCGCATCCAGGACAACGCCAGGCTATTCTTCACGATGCCTCAACGATTTTAGGAATTTATTCAGACGAGGGGGAGCCTTCTCTTACTCCTTTGGTAAAACGAGATTTGAAATCGGGTCGTATGGGGATTTTCCTGCTACCCTATGAGCAAGGAATCGAAAAAGGGAAGAGTGTTCTTGAAAATACGCCTGTTATTGAAAGTGCCATTCGGATGCCTAGTGAAGCTAAGGTAAATCAGCCAAAGGGGAGTTCATCATGAGTGCTGGTATTGTGGCGATCATTACAACCAGAAAAGGAGATATAGCAGGCGGAGCGCCTATCTTTTTTGCCAAGGATAATCAAGAGATGCAAGAGATGGCGTTTACACTAGAAAAAATAACAGATGCAATGATTCATCAAATTACACCAGAAATCCTGGTCATTGTTAGGCACAAGTAGAATATGGTATGATTAATAGATGAAATAAGCTAGCAGAGAGAGAGTGTTGTGTAGTATGGGATTACCAGTAGTTGCAATCGTAGGCCGCCCAAATGTAGGGAAGTCAACGATCTTTAATCGATTGATCGGCGAAAGAGTTGCTATAGTAGAAGACAAACCAGGAGTTACACGTGACCGTTTATATGCAAAAGGTGAATGGTTAAATCGTGAATTTCACGTCATTGATACAGGTGGAATTGAATTTGCTGAGACGGATCAAATCTTAACGCAAATGCGCTATCAGGCAGAATTGGCTATTGATGAGGCAGATGTTATTATTTTGATCGTTGATGTACGCTCTGGAGTCACTGATGCTGATTTAAATGTAGCTCGTATGTTAAACCGGACAGGAAAGCCAATTGTATTAGCTGTCAACAAAGTAGATAATTTTGAGATGCGTAATGATATCTATGAGTTTTATCAATTGGGCGTAGGAGAGCCATTCCCGATCTCAGGATCACATGGTCTTGGCTTAGGTGATATGCTAGATGAGGTTTTCCATCATTTGCCTCCTGTGGATGCAGAGGAAAAGCGCGATGATGTGATTCGTGTGTCTATCATTGGACGTCCTAATGTAGGGAAATCCTCTTTAACCAACGCCATTTTGGGCGAAGAGCGCGTAATTGTCAGCGAGATCGCAGGAACAACACGCGATGCGATAGATACGCCGTTTGAACGTGATGGACAGGAGTATGTGCTAGTAGATACAGCCGGTATGCGTAAAAAAGGCAAAGTATACGAGGGCACCGAGAAGTATAGCGTAATGCGCGCACTTAAAGCGATAGAGGATTCTGACGTTGTATTGGTGGTAATCAATGGCGAAGAAGGCATCATCGAGCAAGATAAGAAGATTGCCGGATACGCACATGAGGCTGGCCGCGGAGTCATCATTGTAGTGAACAAATGGGATGCCTTGGAAAAAGATGATAAAACCATGCAACGTTTTACAGAGCTGATCCGCGAAGAGTTCAAATACTTATCGTATGCACCGATTCTTTATGTTTCTGCGAAGACAAAACAACGTGTTCATACCATTTTACCTAAAGTAAATGCTGTAGCAGATTCACAATCAATGCGAGTGAACACCTCGGTCTTAAATGATTTGATTACGGATGCTACCATTATGGCACCTCCGCCAACAGACAGAGGAAAACGTCTTAAAATCAATTATACGACACAGGTTGCTGTTAAACCACCAACGTTTATCGTGTTTGTAAATGATCCTGAGTTAATGCATTTCTCCTATGAAAGATACTTAGAAAATAAAATTCGTGGAGCGTTTGAATTTGAAGGAACGCCAATCCGAATTTTAACCCGTAAGAAAACATAGGGAGTGGAGAATGCAATGATGGTATTGATTTCTCTGGTCATCAGTTATTTGCTTGGTTCTGTCAGTTTCAGCTATTTAGTTGCTAAAAAAATAGCTGGTATTGACATCCGAAGTCATGGTAGTGGGAATGCTGGAGCGACTAATACGCTTCGCGTTCTAGGGAAAGGACCGGCAATTGTGGTTTTACTTTTGGATCTACTAAAAGGTGTGCTAGCCATGTACATAACTCATTGGCTTACTAATGGAGATCCTGTGGCGTATGCTTTTTCTGGAATATTAGCGATCGTTGGGCACAATTGGCCCATTTTTTATGGATTCCGTGGCGGCAAAGGCATTGCTACAACTGTTGGGGTAGCTTTGGCCTTATCGCCACTAGCATTTTTGATTTGTACGATTCTGACTATTATTTGTATTGCCATTACCAAGTATGTCTCTGTGGGATCGTTGCTTTTTGTTACTTTATTTCCTATCTTGATTTGGTTTTTTAAACAGGACATTTACATTTTCTTGATTACCTTAGCCATTCCTGCATTGGCTTATTATCGGCATTATTCCAATCTGGTTAATCTATGGAACGGAACAGAGCGTAAACTTGGTGATAAATCGAATAGAAACTAAGCTGAGTGGAGGGAAGAATGTTGACCAAGCGCATAGCAGTGATTGGAGCAGGCAGTTGGGGCACCGCCCTAGCTTCAGTCTGTGCAGCGAATGATTTTCAGGTGACATTATGGGTTCGAGATCCAAAAAATGCACATGAGATCAACACAAACCATACTAACGAAAAGTACTTACCAGGCATCACATTACCCGACACGATCGTTGCAGAAACAGACCTACAACAAGTGGTTGCAGAAAAAACTTCTATTATTCTGGCATTGCCTTCAAAGGCAATGCGTGAGGTAGTAAAGCAAATATCTCCGTGGCTACACCCTGATGTGACCCTTATTCATGCAACCAAAGGCTTCGAGCTGGAGAGCCTAAAACGCATGTCAGAAGTCATCAGAGAAGAGGTGCCCAAGGAGATTGGCGATCGCGTTGTGGTGTTAACAGGACCAAGTCATGCTGAAGAAGTAATTCAAAAATCACCAACAACAGTCGTTGTAGCTTCCGAATGTGAGGAAAGCATGCTCAAAGCTCAGGATATTTTGATGAATTCCTACTTCCGTGTATACACCAACCCTGACATGATCGGTGCTGAAATTGCAGGTGCCTTAAAAAATATTATTGCCCTCGGAGCTGGTCTTAGCGATGGGTTAGGATATGGGGATAATGCCAAAGCTGCATTGTTGACCCGTGGTTTGGCCGAAATAGGACGTTTAGGTGTAAAATTGGGTGCTAATCCTTTAACGTTTGCTGGACTGGCAGGAGTAGGAGACTTGGTGGTGACGTGTACCAGTAAGCATAGCCGTAACTGGCGAGCTGGTTATATGCTAGGCCAAGGAAAAAATCTTGATGAAGTTCTTGCTCATATGGGAATGGTTGTCGAAGGAGTGCGCACCACTAAGGCTGCAAAAGCACTAGCTGAGAGAGAAGGCGTAGAGATGCCCATCACCAAGGTGTTTTATCAGGTGTTCTTTGGGGATTGCTCCCCTCGTCAGGCAGTGGAAGAGCTGATGGGGAGAGGGCGCAGACTTGAGCTAGAAGATATCGTTCGTTATAAGGATAAATAGGCATTACACCAATTTTGCTCCCGCTTCATACGCTAAAGAGAGTACCCATTGTGATAATTGGGACGTATGAGGAGGAGTTGCACATGAATAAGCGAATATCTAGAAGTTTGTTGAACAAGTTAACGGGCAAGACTAACATTGATCAATCGCAGTTGTTCCAGCTTGCTAGTTCTTTTAATAAAGAGGACTTACAAGATGAGCAGAAGCTGCGTCAGTTGATTCAGATGGTTTCCATGATGAGCGGAGTTGCCGTAAGTTCAGACAAAGAAGAAGAGATTATGGGAATGGTTCAAAATGGCTCCTTTAATCCGGCTGATCTCTCTGGAATGCTTGATAAAATGAAATAGGCTCCTTTTGCTTATAAATGGGCCGCTGCGCTAGTTCCCAGCCTTCTACAATCACATAGAGTAAAATAGGAACAATCATGGCTCTACAGGGACATGGCTGCTCTATCCAATCAAGAAAAAAAAGAGGGGAATATTACCCCTCTTTTTTTCGTTTGCCAGAATCGCTTGATGATTGAGTTAAAAGACTTTGCACTAGAGGTGATTGCAGCAATCCCAACAATTGGCCGATGTCTAGTCCGCTAAATGGGTTTGACGTATTTTCTTGAGCAGGAGCTTTTTCTTCCATCTCCTCCTCATCGTCAAAGAGGAAGGCAGATTCATGTTGTTGCTTTTTATTCGGGCTCTCTTCACTCGCTGATTTCACGTCTTCGCTTTTATTTACCTTCCTAAACGATTCCAACATCTCCATTGCACCAAAGATCGATTCCATTGTATCTTCCATTTGGCGAATAGTTGAGCTAATCCCTTTAATGTTACTTCTGACCTTGGTGACAGAGGTACGCAAATCAAGGTTGCTTAGGATATCCAGCGATGGCAGCTTTGATAAAAGTCCCTTTTTTTGAACAGTTTCTGCCACTACAGGTTCTTTTACAGCAATAGTTACATTTTCTTTTCCTTTTGTTTTGGCTTTATTGACACTCGGACGAGAAGGTTTTTTATTGATGGTGACATAAGGATTTCGCCATTTTCGCTTACTCATGCAGCTCCCTCCATATGGGCGTGGATTATCTCAATATCCTATGCGACTACTCTTAAATAGGTTCTTGACCCGGATAATTATGCTATAATCAGGCTAAAAAGAAAAAGTAAAGGACGCAGAAGAATATGTACATTGACCCCATGACTAAAATGAATATTTCGCTTCTTGCGATTTTTCTTATGTTTGTGTGCAATTTACTCTTGTTATTCTCACGTAAAAAAGCGGGGACATTCCTAGGTATTATTCTGAAAATCTTGGCATTTCTCATGCTGTTGATTGTGTTTGGAATGATTTTAATCGTATTACTAGTCTAGGAGATGGTAGAATGAAAGAATTGACATTGGTTACCAAGCTTGGAGAGTCTCATGAAGTCATAATTGAAAAAAATATGACTATTGTAAAATTAGCGAAAAAAAATAAAATCCAATGGGGTCATGCATGCGAAAGAGGTATCTGCGCACAATGCCGTACAAAGGTTTTGAAAGGAGCAGAATTTCTTAATGAAGTCACAAAAGAAGAAAAGCTGCGTCTAAAAAAAGCAGAGCGTCAGGACCATTATCGTTTGGGGTGTCAAATCCAAGTACAGGAAGAGGGCCCCGTTCGCTTGTGGCATGTCCCATATTAAAGTGAGGGAGCAGATATGCCAAAAGTAACATTTTATCCGAGTAAAAAAACCATAAAAGCTCGTCCGGGACAAACAATATTGCAGCTCTCCCGCGTAGCTCGTGTCGCTATACCTACCCGTTGTGATGGAAATGCTGCTTGTTTGTTATGCAAAGTAACGATTGAGAAGGGAACAGTTTCACCGTTATCAGCCAGTGAAGAACGTAAATTAGCCGAGCGTGATAAAGCGAGGGGAATGCGTTTAGCTTGTCAGGTCCGAGTGCTGGAGGAAGACCTTGTAGTGCGCATTCCTGAGTCAAGATGGAAATCAGTTGTGGAGAAAGCCTTGGAGCGTCAACGTCTCGAGGAGGAAGAATGGTAGGAGGAACAACATGATTCAGAAGAAGGTTCAATTATTTGCTCTTGTACTTTTGCTTTCCAGTTTCGTAAGCGGTTGCTTATACCCAGCAGACCGGAAATCGGAGAATCAGGTACCGCATCCAATTTATGTAGAACAAACGCAAAAGGCAGTAGAACAACTTCAAGAGCAATCCGGAGTGTTACCTATTGTTACGAAGGATGCATCAACGCCTTACTTTGAAAAGTATGAGGTGGATTTTACCAGACTAGTTCCAAAGTACATGCCAGATGCCCCGGCCAATGCTTTTGAAAAAGGGGGTAACTTTAAGTACGTCTTGGTTGATGTGGAAGAAAAGCCATTGGTGAAACTCATTAATTTACCTACAGTTAGTCTAGTGGCAGATGTTCAGCAAGCGGTTATTCGTTATCAAATTTCTCATGATAAGCTACCTATTAAGGAGCACATAAGCAATGGTTATTTTTCCATACGCTATGATCTTATTGGCATAAAGGAGCCTGTAATCCATAGTCCCTATACACAAAATACTCTCTCATTAATCATGAATGCGAAAGGTGAAGTAGGGATTGATTACGCTATTGATATCGCTACGTTGCTACGTGAGAAGAAATGGAATGTGCCAAAGGGAACAGATCCACGCTATGTATTGGCACGGGAAACATTTTTCGTACCTGTGAAGTCCTTTCCTTACAAGCTGGTGAATCATGAACCAGAATTATTGCAATTATAAGCGAATAGTAGGAAATAGACAGGAATAATGAACGGGCGTCTGCATATTGCAGGCGTCTTTTTTTAGTTCTAAAAATACGATCTATTCATATATTGATACTGTCCACAACACTTGTACAAAAAAGATTATTAAAAATGTTCGAAATCAGGGATAAATAAGAAAAAGAGCCATAGATTTAAATAGACAATCACAAGGAGGTTTTCGATGGTGGAACGAATCGATATCTTTAAAGACATAGCAGAACGTACGGGCGGTGATATTTATCTTGGCATTGTGGGTCCTGTCCGTACTGGGAAGTCAACATTTATCAAACGTTTTATGGAGCAAGCGGTCATTCCTAATATTCCATCCGAGGCAGATCGTATTCGTGCCACGGATGAACTACCGCAAAGTGCTTCCGGCAAAACCATCATGACGACCGAGCCTAAATTTGTTCCAAACCAAGCTGTACAAATAAACGTAACAGAAGGCCTTAATATAAATGTACGCCTTGTGGATTGCGTCGGATATACAGTAGCTGGAGCAAAGGGGTTTGAGGATGAGAATGGTCCTCGGATGGTTAATACGCCTTGGTATGAAGAGCCAGTCCCATTTGAAGAGGCGGCGGAAGTAGGAACGCGGAAAGTCATCCAAGAGCATTCCACCATCGGAATCGTCGTAACAACAGATGGTAGCATTGCTGAAATACCTCGTGAAGGCTATGTGAATGCCGAAGAGCGTGTAGTAGCTGAATTGAAGGAAGTAGGCAAGCCTTTTGTGATCTTAATTAATTCCACCCGCCCTCGCTCAGAAGAAACACAAGCATTACGCCTCGAACTTCAAGAGAAATATGATGTTCCGGTTGTGGCTCTCTCTGTTGATTCAATGACAGAGTCGGAAGTTCTCTTGATTCTAAAAGAAGTATTATTTGAATTCCCTGTACATGAGGTAAACGTAAATCTGCCAAGCTGGGTCATGGTGCTTGAGAGCGGCCATTGGTTGCGTCAGAACTATGAGGAAGCAGTAGGAGAGACCGTTAAAGATATTCGTCGTCTGCGCGATGTGGACCGTGTAGTAGGACAATTTAACGAATATGAGTTTATTGAAAAAGCCGCATTAGCCGGTATGGATATGGGACACGGTGTAGCAGAGATTGATTTGATAGCACCTGATCATTTGTACGACCAAATCCTGATGGAAATCGTTGGCGAGGAGATTAGTGGCAAGGATCATTTACTACGAATTATGCAAGAATTTGCTCATGCAAAACGAGAATATGATCAGGTTGCAGAGGCACTGCATATGGTTCGTTCCACCGGCTATGGAATTGCGGCTCCATCTCTGCATGAAATGACATTGGATGAGCCAGAGATGATTCGACAAGGACCACGCTTCGGCGTCCGGCTTAAAGCTACGGCACCATCTATTCACATGATTCGTGTTGATGTGGAATCTGAGTTTGCCCCGATTATAGGAACTGAGAAGCAGAGTGAAGAGCTGGTGCGATACCTGATGCAAGATTTTGATAAAGATCCGCTGGCGATTTGGAACTCAGACATTTTTGGCCGATCCCTGCATTCCATTGTACGCGAAGGTATCCAAGCCAAGATTTTGATGATGCCCGATAATGCTCGCTATAAGCTGCAAGAGACTCTTGGACGTATTATTAACGAAGGCTCTGGAGGACTCATTGCCATCATCTTATAAAGGTGAAGCCACTATAGATAGACCCTGTTCTTTCTTTGTAGTACGAGAGAGGAGAACAGGGTTTTTTGCTATTGAAGAGAAGAAAATATAAAGCGACATAAGGAAGGAACCCATCAACATTATTTATTTGAGCTTGATTGAAAAAGCAACAGTTTTTTTCATTTTTTATGTAATAGGTGACGAATGTTTTTTAGGTGCTATCGTGTTTTTTTAACCAGTGTTCTCCTGCTAGAGAACTGTTTTTCGCATTTGATGTGGAAAAGTCTTGTAAAAATAAAATCTCTGTATTACTATAAGCTTGTCAGAAGGCATAATTACGCCATTCTGCGTATAAAATTAGCTGAATCTGTTAAGACATGTAATACCATCTATGCAACTCCAAGCTTTGAGGGGAGGTGAATGTAATGAATAAAACAGAACTCATTGCAAAGGTAGCTGAAACGTCTGAACTAACTAAGAAAGATGCTACAAAAGCAGTTGACGCTGTTCTTGATGCGATTTCTGATGCGCTAAAAGAGGGTGACAAAGTGCAATTAATTGGCTTTGGAAACTTCGAAGTGCGTGAACGTGCTGCTCGTAAAGGCCGCAACCCGCAAACAGGGGAAGAGATCGAGATCGCTTCCAGTAAGATTCCTGCCTTCAAACCTGGTAAACAGCTGAAGGATTCAATCAAATAGATTGAAGCTCCAAGATCTTACATATAAAGGTCCCAAAGAGAAGTAGCTGCAATTTGCTACCTTCTTTTAGGGGCCTTTTTTGGGGAGTTCATTAATAAATGGCCTCTTAAACTCTCAAAGTGCAATCCAAATGCTCTCCTAATCTGTAAATTGTTATCATAAAGGATGAAAAAGCAGTCTAATTAGGATATAGTAATAAGTAAGTTTCTACACATTGGTGTTTTGTATTTTTATATAGGGTATGATAAAATTGGCTTGTTCTTGTTGCGAAGGGTTTGAGGAGGCTGTCATTATGAATGTAGATCACGAAAAAATAAAACAAGCTGTTCGAATGATCCTAGAAGCTGTCGGTGAAGATCCAGACCGAGAAGGCTTATTGGATACACCAAAACGCGTAGCAAAAATGTACGCAGAAGCTTTTGAAGGCATGAATGTTGACGAAGAGACATACTTCGAAACCATATTCAGCGAAGACCATGAAGAAATTGTACTCGTTAAAGATATTCCTTTTTATTCTATGTGTGAACATCATTTAGTACCGTTTTTTGGAAAAGCGCATGTAGCTTATATACCAAAGGGTGGACGAGTTGTAGGATTGAGTAAATTAGCACGAGCTGTGGAAACGGTAGCACGTCGTCCACAATTGCAAGAACGTATTACTTCCACTGTAGCGAACGCCATTATGAAGAAACTAGAGCCACATGGTGTTATGGTGATGGTAGAAGCAGAGCATATGTGCATGACCATGCGTGGTGTGAAAAAGCCTGGCTCTTCTACTGTAACTACCGCTGTTCGTGGAGTATTTGAAAAAGATGCTAATGCACGTGCAGAGGTTTTGCAATACATCAAAGCTTAGTATCCTGTCGCGAAGAGCGAGCCGATTTTACTTCCTATGATAACGAGAAAATGAAAACCCGCCTTTCTTTGTAAGGCGGGTTTTAGTGTGTTTCTATGACCTGTTTTTGAAATGAACCCAAAGCCCACCACTCCTCTTACATAGGATGCGTGGGCTTTTTGCATAACGCTGGATTCATTTAGATATGGTCATTATCTTATTGAACCACACCCCCCCCATTAGGAAAAAAGAAGGGGGGATCGTGAGGAGCATAGGGGGAAATAAACTCTAAGTTGAGGTGTAAAACGGAACTTATGGGTTAACAACAGGGTTTTTGTTAGCTATCCACATTAATGCAGTCATGTAATGAAATGAATAATTATGTGATACAAACTAGATTGAGTAGTATGAAATGAAAAAAGCACCACCTGTAATGGCAGTGCGTCCATAAAGAAATCTAGTTTGTACCTGTCCACCAGATAGCTTTTTGAGCTAAGTATATAACCACGTTCCCATCATTTTGTACAACCAATCTGGCTCCAGGGTTATTGTGGGTATTGGAATGCCAAATTGCATGAGGATAACCGTAAATTACTAGATTTCCATCTGTTTGCATAATTAAGTTACTAGCAGCTTGACCGTGTGTATTAGAACTCCATAATGCTCTTCCTCTTCCATAAAGGACGAGATTCCCATCATCTTGCATGATCAATTGATATTCACCATTTGTCGACTTCAGATACTGTCCTCTGACAAGCTTTTCACCCGGATCGAGGTGGTCTTCTCCTGCAGCCGCGAAAGCTGGGATGCTTAACAATAGCATCATGGCAAAGAGAAAAAATGAAGCGGTAACCTTTTTTAGCACATGAAACACTTCCTTTCATTTGATATGTTGATATGTGGAAATAATATCATATGATTCTAAAAATTACCAATATATTTTTTATTTCTAAATTAATTATTGAGTTAGTCTTTTTGCTGAGTAACTTTATTTAGACCTAGCTAGTTGAATAAGAATCGTGAAGGAAGGAATCTCCGGAAACTTTGGAGTTTCTTTGTGGTGGGGAGAAAAGGAGCGGATGATAGATGAATGGAATGGAATCAAATACATAACACGAATTCTATGATTTATTTATACTGGATATAGAATTACCCAACGAAATAATTGAAGTAGAGAGTAGAATAATACGGACAAGAAATCACATATTCCTATTTCTCACAGTGGAAGGGTATTGTGGCTTCCTACGTGGAGGATGGATCGGATGCCTAAAGGCTTGTGGAATATAAAACTCATCGTGAACAATTGGGGAATTGAAATGAAAAAACACCTCCTATAAAGGCAGTGTGCGAGAACTATGGCCCGTGCCAGTGGACCATTGTTGTTAAAAATCTTTGTTATAGAAAACAACCTTTGTTCATAATATCCAAAATATAACAATAATATAAATATAAGGAAGTAGGTTAAAGCCAATGAAAAAAGTTTTAGCATTCTCACTGGCTTTTGGTTTAGTTTTTGGAATAGCTGGATATACTTCTACGCCGGCACAAGCCTCACAGCCCTCCGATTTAATTTGCATCCCACTAAAAGGTGGGCTATGGTTTTGTCATTATTAGCTTCTCATTAAGGAAGCGGTACATCGAAAAAGTAGCCAAAGAGGACACCAGACGGACAACGTTAGGTGTCCTTGTTGTTCGTTCAATAATGTAGGTGATATCACGGACTAGCATATCGAATATATTCGCAGGATTTTCGAAAGGAGAAACATACCGTTTCATTTTTTGCTTTGTTAATTATTTCAATATATCATTGATATTCTTGATAATAGCAATTATACTAATTTGTGTAAAATAATTAGTATATATTTCCAAGGAGAAAAAATGAAAAAAGTGAATTTATCTAGTGCTCTTGTTTTATCAGTACTGGCTTCATCTAGTATGCCTGCTTTTGCTATAAATGAATCTAATCAAATGGTTGAAGCAGAAACCCTTGTAGACAGTCAAGGAAATAGATATAAGATTGAGATTTTAGAGGATAATGACAGTGTAAGAGTAGAGAGTGAAAATGGAATTATCGAGGCTACAGATGATAAGATGAATTACACTATAGAATTCAATGAAGATGGCACCATAACGCAGGTCTCTTTAGCAGATTCTGCCGAACAGGTAAAGAAAGAAAAACACAAGCAAAAACAGTCTAAAATGGCGGCTTTTGCAAAGAAAGATATCGTACGAGAATCACATGAAAAATCCTATGGATATTATTATGTAATCGATAAAAGTGGCAGCAAAAAGTACTGGGATGTCGGAAACGGTAAAGAAGGAATCTATGTAAAACAAACCTCTAGTAATAAAGATGATTTGTTTCATTATGAGGATAAAGTTAATGAGTTAGTGAAAGCTGAGGCTCTGTTAGTAGTGAACACATCTATTTCATTCTCTGCATTTTTGGCAAGTGCAAAAGGAATAAAATCGGGTTGGGGCGCTGATAGCATGATCGCCTTTTTTGGAGGTGCTGGTTTTGGCTTGGCAGCGGCCGTTAACGCTGCGGATGTGGTTCTAGCTGAGAGAAAAGCAGCACATGCATTTGATATTATTATGGATGGAGAAAAATAGTGGGTGAAATAATAGCAAATATTTTTATAAACAAGTGGGTTTTGTTGAGTTTACCGTTGTGTTTATTTCTTAATATATTATTCCAGCCTTTTCTTTTGAAGGGTAAATTTGAAAAATTACGAAAGGCACTCTTTATTTTAAATCTTGTAGGATTCGTATATTCGTCTATCCTGTTTATTTATATTATATACAGTTCAAAACTCTTTTTTAATTAAAGTCCTTTCATACCCTCGTCCTATGGAACTGTGGAAACTATTACACTGGTAATCGCGGTGATAGCGTTGGTTATCTCGATCGCCGCGGAAAGGTTACTTCGGATGTGATAAGAAGCTATATCACATGGATGCTAGGTACGAAGAGAAAATGGGAAGGGCATGCGCACAAAAATGAAGAGGACAAGACCGTAGGACTATCTCCGGTTACAGTTAACACGCGATTGAAACCTCTTAGAACACTGTTTAATTATCTCAAAGAAAACGATTTAATCGAGACAAATGCGTTTGAAAGGATTCCGAAGGTTAAAGAACCTGAAACAGACATAAAGATATTGAGTGTAGAGCAATTGAAAAAATTGCTTAATACACCAGATAAGCGTAGTTATGCCGGATTTAGAGATTTTGTCATAATGAATCTTTTAATTGACTCCTTTATGAGAATCGGAGAAGTTGTATCAATTAAAAAAACGGACATAGATTTCGAGTCAGGTATTCTTAATCTGAGTTCAAAGCTAACTAAATCCAGAAGGAGCAGAATAGTTCCTCTGCAAAAAAGTACCCTAAAACTATTAAAAGAGTTAATTCGCGAATGTGACGATTTCGGATCAAATTATGTGTTTTTAACAAATTATGGAGAGCCTGTAACTACTAATCACATTAGACAGCAATTAAAAAAACATGCGAGAGCGGCCGGTCTTCAGATCAGAATTTACCCCCACCTTTTCAGGCATACTGCCGCAACACTATTCTTAGAAAATGGGGGAGATATGAGACATCTTCAAAAAATTCTTGGGCATGCGGACAATCATTAAATACACCCACCTCTCGCAACGATCAATAATAAATCAACACGAACAATACTCTCCATTAAAACAAGTAATAGAGCCATTAAATAAAAGTAGGAAAATTCTACGCTAGTCCCTCGGGGCTGGCGTTTTTTCTGTTCAGAAACTTTTGAATTGTACTTAATACGCTCTCACTGTAAACTATAGGAAGAGGTTTGACTATGGGAGGGGAGATTGCATGGCTTTCTTAGGACTAGCTTCTGTGCTATTATTCTTTATTTCGTTGATAATAATTATTAACCCCAAATGGCTATCAAAAGGGAATTTTGTTTTGACTAGAAAGAGAGGTACTTTGATCCTATTATTATCGTTTGTAGGTTTCATAAGTGCCTTTGTCTTAGATAAACCAACAAGCACTACGTCGCAGCAGGCGATAACTAGCAATGCACAAAACGAGGAGCAACCAAAAACACAAGAAGATCAACCCAAGATACAGATTGAGGACGCGATTATAAAGAGAGTGACCGACGACATGAAGAAGAGAGACTTCGTTAAGGACGCGGCGATTACCTTAGACAAGGGCCGAGTTAGTCTAGCCGTGATTGTTGATTATACTGTTAATAAAGATACTGCAAAACGTATTGGAGATAATTTTGTAAGAACACTCGGAGCTGCGGCAGGAGGAAAATTCCCTGAAAAGGACTATTATGGAGAGGTTTACGATTATTATGATTTGTTAATTACAGTCGCAACGCCTGACGAGACAATAATATCGACAGGGGCGAAAGTTAAGAATGTATCAAGTATTAAATGGGATAGCTAAGGAGGTTTTATGACTCCTTGGCTATTTTTTTTCAAAAATGTACCACGTCTACCAGTCTTGGAGTCTTTCATCAGTAAAATTTTTTATGAAACGTCCCAATTTCGACTACCTCATGCCCCTATTAGGAGTAAAGGGGTAAAACGTTCATGACCGAACATAATCTCGTATCAGTCGAAACACAATCGGAGTTCTCCGTCACTAGCGGTCGCCGCGAAACCCGCATCTTCCTAAAAATGTACGTCGATGCCGTACACTCCGGCTTCTTAGCGGACATCGGCGACGAGAACTGGCGGACACTCTGCGTTATAGCTTCGTTCATGAACGAGAAGGGCGAGTGTTACCCTACGCAAGAGATGATTGCGTAAAGGCTCGGAGTCAGCCGCCAGACAGCGAATAGGCGCGTCAAACGACTGCTAGAATACCGTTGGAATGGGCGAGAGGTTATTCAAGCGATGAAGGAGCGAGACGGGAAAGGGCGGTGGGTTAACGCGAGATATACAGTGCTTCCGATCAGTCATCTAGCGATATTTAACTCCGGATAGGGCGGGTTTATTGTCCATGTCTCACGCGTCTGACACCGATACCTCGGATACGGATAGACTTGACACTAACAATAACTAATCTTTAACAAGAAAAAGATAGCGCATCAATCAGTCACTACGTTCCTTCTATCGCGCGGTCAATGTATTAAAAAAGAAACATGAAAAGATTATGGCGCGGTAACAGATGTATAAGTGAATTGATAACTAAGGCTAATCAATAGGAGGGATCGCGTTCTATGGAAATTATCACAGCAATTCAGGGAGGGCATCCATTCGTGATGTACACGGGTGCACGCCAATGACAAACAGTGAGACTATCGGGGAAGTTAAAGAGATGATACAACGGGCAAAGCTTGCACGAGACTTAGGAGCAGAACAAATATCTATCAACACTTTTATACAACTCAGTGCGTGGTTACTGATCTACATTCAAACTGTAGAAGAGATACGGCTGGAAATGGAGAGCTATAGTCCGCATGTAGATTATGTACGTACGAATCGAGTGAGAGACCATAGTAAGTAAAGAAAAATAAATGCAAATAACTAAAAGAATAAAAGAGCCTCCCTTTAAAGGAGGCATTAGCTTAAGTTATTTGATCACATTGCTCAACCTGACAGAAACTTTGTTGTTCAGCAGCGATTGCGGCACTGGAAACTGATAAGATCATCAAGGCACTAATTCCTATAGTAAATATCTGTTTCATATAATCGATCCTTTTTAGAAGTGTAGTGGTTTAATTTTCAGAAAAGGTTACCATGAACACATCTCTTGCATATTCCCTCTAGTAGATGGCGGGCATTTAGGATAGGGACCTACTGGACAATCCGTCTTACCATTAGGATTGCAAAAAGTTGCAAAAGTAGGCTTAGGCGAAATTGTAACCAAGCCTCCAACGATTAAGGTAGCTGTAAGAAATACACCCATTAGTTTCTTCATAAAAAATTGATCTCCTCTGCTGTTAAATTATGTATTAAGCATTATTTATATTATTATATTATTTCTTGTGTTTCAAATTTTTTGAATAAAAGAGCAATAAATTAATAGTATAAAATCTAAAAAAAAGATAAATCGGGTGGGAGGTATCGTGATGACCATGGTATGCGGAAGACCCTACGTTTTATTTGACCCCGAGCAGACAGCGGCAATCAAACGAGCTGAGCGAAAGGATGAGATAATTACGCAAATACTAGCTGGTTTGAATCAAGCAGTTGTTGGGGGTGACGAGTAGTAGTCGAATACACTTCCGATAAGGAACTACGTGATACGTTAATTAACGCACTTACTATATTGTTTTGTATCCCGGGCTTTACGTACGACGAGGATGTCGAGGAGACCCTAAACACCGTAGGTCTGCCGGAGATCGAATGGAAAGGGGACCGTGGGCTGATATGATGACGCATGAAGAAATTGAAGCGATACGTAAGCGTGCGGAGAAGGCAACGGAAGGACCTTGGCGAGTGGTTCCTGGTAAGATGGTTTGTTTCGATATATACGACGTATACGATTAGTTGGATCGCTCGCTTATTCATCGGGAAGAAGACGTAGAGTTCATTGCTCATGCTCGCGAAGACATTCCGAAGTTGCTAGCGGAGATCGAACGGTTGCAGACGAGTTGGCAACGGCTGGAAGAATACGTGTATAGCCGGCGAGAGGAGGCCTTTGCGTTTTACGAGACGATGGAGGGAGAGGGTGCCCGTGATTTCTACGGCAGCGTGTTCTCCGCATTTACTAGCGTGCGAGACAAGATTCAAGCAATAGATTGGGAGGGCGACGAAATGCTAACCCGACTCAAACTAGCTTACCACGCTTTTCAATTAAAACGCGTGGTCAAACGACGAATAGACGCAGATAAGGCGTATACACGACTTTTTTGTGAATGGCACGCGCTACGACTACGGAAAGGAAGCGATGTGTAAATGGAACGGAATCTACGCGAAGACTTAGAGATATGTTACGCGCCTACAGAAGGACCTTAGGTCGAGGATTATCACGAGGGGCACTGCGTGGAGGCAACGTCTATCCCGGCATGGGGAGGCGGTGTGATTGTTGCTAGTTGCGGTGAGAGGGCAGACGCTCGGTTTATCGCCGAAGCTCGTGACGGATGGCCTCATGCAATCCGGCGAGCATTGGACGCGGAGGCGGAAGTAGAAAGACTGCGCAAGCTAGTCCGTTTAATGGAGCCGTGCATCACTTACGATAAGTCTTCTTACGGTAACTATTTATGGCGCGAAGTAATGGAGGTGATTACGCATGAGCAACGCAAATAAACGTAAACTCCCACCTGCCAAGGCGTGAAAATTAAAACGGGCTGTCAAATTTAGAGGACAAAAAAATGACTGCCAAAGGCAGCCGATGTAAGTATCATTAAAGATCACATACTTTGTCAGTTGGTTTTACAAAAAAATTAGCATACTTTTCACCTATGTATGCTTCCCAAGTTCTACTTCCGTCTTTTCTTATTTCGTACACTTTGTAGTAACCTTCTATCTCTTGATAGATTCTTCCCTTATAAGGGTCACTCACTCTCTCGCATTTTTCATTTATAACTCTCTCAGCATATTCCTTCCTTTCGCCTACTACCTCATATGCATACGCAGTAGTTGCAAAGAGGCTGAATAGAGCGGTTGTAAAAAGGAATGTTTTAAAAGGCATTTTCATTGATACCAACCCTCTCTGAATATTTATATTTTCCATTCTAATATAATAATCCAATTTTGGAAAATATTATTTATTATAAGGAAATTGGAAAGCTTCGAATTTTAAGCGAAAAGGAGGCTAAACGCGATGATAACGGACAGATGCGTATGCTATTACGAAAGTGAACCGCCTTGCCCCTACTGCAAATATACCCACGAAAGTCTAATCGCATGGCTGGAACGTCGACTAGAGTATGCGGATTATTTATCTCTTCCTATCTATGTAAAACAATTCGAGCAGATGTGGGTGGAAGAGTACGGCGACCTTGACGGGATTCCGCAGGAACTAAAAGATCGAACGATGGAGAAGTATAAACGGATGAAAGGGGGTATGTTCGATGAGCAACGTAACTAATCGTAAACTTCCGCCCGCCAAGTCGTGGCGTGAACGGGAGGTCGCCGACTGGAACACGACGACTTTTACGGAGTATCTACGTGACCGACACGCAGAACTCTACGGACTCCCTTACGTTCCCGCCTGTGGCTGGCGGTCCGAGCAAGGCATAATTAAACGGATGATCGACGAACACGGAACGGAAATAGTCAAACGGTTTATTGACGGATGCTTCCGGACGTATAAGCCAACGCGACAGTACCCAACGTTGACCTTTACGTTTATGTATACGTATATGCGGGCGCGGGTACTGGCGACGGCATTGCGCGAGGAGAGACGAGTAACTGCGGCGGAGAATGTGTTGAGTGAGAATGAGTTGGTGGAATGGTTGTGACTTCAGTACATCTTATCGTCTTCGTCTGTGGGTAAAATTTCGCCATTCCACCCGCAAATGTCACATTCAACACCCCACCCATTGATCGCGGCTACGACTGTCTTGCCTTTTTTATCTTTACATTCGAGGCCTGTAAATTTTTTAAGATTAAAAGAAATATCAGGTATTGGACTTGCACAGTTAGGGCAGAAGATAGGTTTTGGCATTTTTGACACCTCAGTTCTTATTCAGTATAACACGTATGAAGTTATTGTAAGTAAATGTAATTCGGAGGTGAACGTCATTGAGCACGAACGCACCACACTGTATACTACGAGAACCCTGCCGCCATGCCAACGATCCGACCGCCTGCACCCGCCTCTGCCCGTCCTTCATCGCGATGCATGGAGCCAGCGGAAAAGGGGGCCGAGTAGCCGCCGCCTGCATCCCGAGTGACTACGCTCTTGTAACCGTTGAGACGGCACCGCCACGCGTCGAACAGCGTAGTATCTATTCGAATATCGAACGTTATATAACGACGTTTATACGCCAATTCAACGAGGTTTCAGAACCTTCTGAACGTATCAAGTCGCTGTACCTATTTTCGTATGAACCCGGAACGGGCAAGACCACGACAGCCGCCGCAATTGCGAACGCGTACCTAATAACGCATTACATCGGCTCGATCCAACGAGGGCTCCAGCCATTACAACGGCCCGTCTTCTTCCTCGACGTGAACGAGTGGCAGACGTTGTTTAACCAGTTTAATAGACCGAAAGTACCCGACCACATTGCCGAACCAGCATCCGGTAAATACTACGAATGGATGAAGCACGCGATGAATGCACCCTTCGTTGTGCTGGACGATATCGGAGTACGGGACGCGACCGAGGCTTTCCGAGGCGATCTTCATACGATTATTAACCACCGGGTGACGAATCGGATGCCTACCGTTTACACCTCGAACATACCGATGGAAGAGTTGGTTACTCTATATGATAAAAGACTATCGGATCGCGTGCGGGAGCAATGCTTGCAGCTAGGGTTCAATGGCGATTCGAAGAGGGGGATGCGAAAATGATTGCGAGGTTGTTTCGTATGAAACCGCGTATGACCGATGAGGAACGGGATTACTGCGCAGAGGCTTTTCTTGATTACGCGCTGCTAATAGAGTTTCGTAATGAGTTCGGGGAGCTGTCGGATGAGAAGGCGGATCGGTTGTCGGAGAAATTGTCAGAGTGGGGAAGACGTCTTTTGTAATACCTAACTAGCGGAGGTGAGCGGATTTGGCATACGGTGAATCGTTTCTTTCGAAAGTGATTGATACAAACGATACAGGCGCATTTATTCGATACGACATACGGGCCGAGCATTTCCCCACGGAGGCTGAACGGAAGGCCTACCGGTTCATAAAGGCCTACGCGGACAGCAACGGAGGGCAGGCGCCGGATTATCGGACAGTAGTCGCTGAGTGTGCAGGCTTTACGTACATGCCGGAAGTGGGCGACTCGTTCGAGTATATGGCGCGTAAGATAAGGAACGATGCGGGTAAGTTACGGCTACATTCGTTCTTAACTGGACAGGACGTTGGGGATAAGTTTACGGAACTGTCGACGGAAGAGTTTGCCGCGTGGCTAGTAGAACGCGTCGAAGAAGTACAAGTAAGTGTGCAGACAAAAAAGAGTATTGGACGATCTCTCGGTGAGCTGTCAGTCGAAATGCGTGAGGAATATAACAAACGCAAAGAGGGTAAGTCGTTCAGACTTTGGAAAACGCCATTTAACGCACTAAACGAGGCGATCGGCGGGTTGTTTACCGGTGACATCTACGGGGTAATGGCGGAGTCCGGTCGAGGTAAATCGTACTTCATCATTGTGTTAATAGACGAATTATTACGACAAGGTGCAACGGTTTTAGTTAAATCATTCGAGTTAAAAGCATTCCTATGGGTATCGCGTCTCCTTTCGGTCGCGACTGCAAGAGACGAAGCATTTGTTGACGAACGGACGAATCAATCGGTCGGTCTGCCGAATAAAAAGATACTTGCCGGCAAACTTGAAGGCGACGTTGAAGGCTATTTCTTCGATATGCTAACGCGACTTAACGAATACTACCCGGGTAAATTGATACTACAAGCTAAAGGGGACCGAGACCTAACGCGATCCCTTACGGAATTAGACTGTGAGCTTAAAATGCGACCAGATATTGACGCTGTTGTAGTCGATCCCTTCTACGGAATCTCAGACGTTTATGGAAGTAACGCAAATAAAACAACAGGGGGTGCGGCGGAACAGGCAGCACGTAAATTTGAACGAATCGTTGGGGAAAACGATGTAGTCGGAATATACGCGGTGCAGGCAACCGTTGAAAAGAAAACACGCGAAGAAGGAGACCGTGAAATCAAGCTCCCGACCCGCGACCAAGTAAAAACTACGAAAGCACTTCTCGACATTGCAACAAATCTATTCTCGTTTGATTCGGCGGATGGAAACGCTCAGTTAGGGATCGAGAAGGGGCGAAATGGCGCGGAGGACCTTACGGTGGATTTGATAGCGCTAATGGACTACGGTGTACTACGCGAACTACCGAGCAGCGAAGCAGCCGCAGATCAATTTAAGATGCCGTTTTAAGGAGGACGTACAAATGGAGATAGATATTCGGGCCGAGCTGGAACAGTTTTCGTGGACAGCCGCAACGTGGACGGATGATAAGCTGCTTGCGGCCAGCCCCTTCCGTTGGGATCGGTCGCCGTCATTCTACGTTTGGTTACGTGACAATAACGACCCACGTAACATAGCAAAAGCCGGCTATTGGTCGGATATGGGCGCGAAGGACCCGGATTACCAGCGCGGCGGTATTGTAAAGTTGCTCGCGTTTCTACGGGAGGAAACGGAAGAGGAGACGCAGGATTACTTGCGGTGGAAGTACGGGGAGGGAACGGTTGACCCCGAGACTCTTACGTTGGACTTGTCGGGGCGCTTACGCCTAGACCAGCCGCGAGTTCAGACGTTAGACGAACAGTACCTAGACAGGGACCATCCGTATTTAGCTTCGCGAGGTATAGCCGATGAGATACAGCAATTGTTCCGAACGGGCTATGATCCGAGGACTAACGCGATTACTATTCCTTGGTTTAACGCGGACGGAACGTTAGGGAACGTTAAATATCGGAAGGTTAACGAGAAGACGTTCTGGTACGCAAAGGGAGGGCGACCTATACGTGAAATGGTGCACGGGCTGGACATCATTTATAAGCAGAGAATTACGGGGGCCGTGCTCGTGGAATCGGAGATTGACGCGATGTATCTGTGGAGTGCGGGAGTGCCGGCAGTAGCGTTAGGTGGTTCGGCGTTCAGCGAAGAGAAGGCGGAGGCTTTGCGGAAGAGCCCGATAGAGATTATCGGGGTAATGGCGGACCACGACGAGGCTGGTCAGAAGATGAAACGGGCGGTCGTCGGAGGGCTGTCGGGATATATGACGGTTAACATCGTAGGGTATCCGATCCGTTATAAGGACCCAAACGAAATAAAAAATAGTGCGGAATTGATGAAATACTGTATGAGGGCGTTTACAAGTAAAAATAATTTTATTAATATTAATATTTGTATAGGATAATTTAGGAATATTGATCTACTTTTTCCTAAAAACCATTTCGTACCCTAAAAAATCAGCTAATTTTACCGCGTCATTAAAATTCATATTATCGCGATGTAGTCTATTCCTAAAGGTACTTACGTTAATATTTAATAACTCGGCCAGTTCGGAATAAGTTTTTATCTTATTTTCAGCTTTCATTATGTCTATTAAATCTTTTAATTCATTACCTTCAAGTGAAAGTTCTCGCTTTGATGACAAATTAATCCAACTCCTTTCTTTTTATCATAGTAACATAGTTATTAAGCTAAAACAACGTCCCGTTATGTGTTTACAAATCTCATAATGAGATGTATAATCTCACTATGAGACGTATTGCGAGAGGTGAAATCTATGGAGATAGTAACTATAGAGGACTCTATGCGCAGAGAATACTTAGATCAAGACGTTCACCTGATGCGTGTGGAACTAAGACAATTGATTCAACGTAAAATGTGGTCTCTTGGATTTGTAAAAATGTCAACGTTAGCTGATATGATGAAATATTCCAAGGGTGGACTATCCAAGATACTATCTTCCAATGCAGATACTGCGTTTACATTAGACTTACTCGATAGGCTCACGTCAGCTTTGGGACTTGAACAAGGATACTTCTACAGTTATTTTGTTTTCGAGTGCTATAAGAAAAGTGGTAGACTGGATATTAAGAAATGCAAGTCATTCATTGAACAATGCTTACTACAAGGGATGTCAGACCTAGCCAATAGAACGAGTTTCCTACTGTTGAACCAAAAGGAGTCTTTAGAAACATTATTCAAACTGGCCGAAAGTTTATACGAGAGGCATCTTTATGATGAGGCAGTTCATATATACTCTGCGATTCGTGACGGATGGGACGGGCAAATAACGACAAGCTACGCTACCAGTATGTACAGGCTCTTTTTAATACATCGTTCTTTCATGAGAACGAGAGGAGAAAGTTCGAAAAATAGTTATATAGCATTAGTAAAACTACTAGGAGTCCAAAAACATTTAACCCCAAAATTGTACCTTGACTCGCTACTAGAAATATCATATTTCTATAATCTCGTTGAAGATTTCGAGAACACAGAGAGATACACGAGAGAAGCAAAACGGTACTGTGAAAACTTACTAAATGATGGTAACTTAGAATTGTGTGGGATAACGAGGGATGAGCTAGATAGCTATTACGCCGAGTCGTTGATGAATCTAAGTTTTTCTTTGAAAGGAGCTGGAAAGTATCCCTTTGTCTATGAATTAATTGACCAATATTCCAAAATAAATGATTATTTTTTTGATTTAAGCATAGGAAACCGTTTGTTAACTGAGATTGAGGAAGGTAAGATTGAATCCATAAATGAATTTTTTAAATGGGCGAATGGTCGAAGGGAACATATGAGATCGATTGTTCCAACAGCTCTCTCCGCGTATTTAAAAACGGGAAAGATTAAAGAGGCTACGATATTTCTGCATGATAATCGAGAATTAATTAAGTTTATAGAAAACGAACTTTACACTTTGGGAATTAAATATAGAATTAGTTATAACCAATTGATGGGAAGCTATCTTCTGTATATGAACAGATTTGAGGAAGGACTTAATAAGTTGTTAATAGCGCTGGAGTGGTCAGAGCACATGGGTAATAATTTTCGATCGAAGAAAATCACCGCTGTTTTCGCAAAGCATTACAATAAGGCTTCGCAAGAACAGCGTGAAAAGTACAACTCAATGATGGAAGGATGATTCTTATGAAAAAGCTAGCGTTAGCATTTTTACTAGTTTTGACTGTATTCACAACAAATTCCCCCGTGAGTGCCAACGTGGGTGAGCATGGAATTGTTAGTAAGGATACAGCGCGTGGATACATGACCGTATATAATGTGGGAGAGCATGGATAAATCAGAAGATGGGACCGCCCAGTTGAGGGTGGTCTTTTTTTTGTCGGAAAAACCAATAAAAATGTCGAAATAAATCGAAATGTTTAAGCTTTTTTGTGAAATGTAAAATTCAATAAACGCAAATAATAATTAAGACAGGACAGGAAAATGAAATGTACAAGTAAGGGGGCTTAGGAAGAAAGGAAATAACTACGTACATTCACGTAGTTTTAGCCGTAGAGCAGACCGGAAAGCATTAGTCTACTCCTTCAGGTGCTTGCTCCGACTGCGTTGAGAAGGGGCGATCTGTTCCCACTCGTACAAATCCTCGATTGAACATTGCAATATGTGGGATAAGGTTCGCGCGTTGTCCAATGACATTTTTATGCGACCGTTTACATAGTCAGAAATTTGCTGCTCTGGCATACCAGCCCTACTTGCAAGATCGCGTTGCGTCATGCGGACACTCTTCAGACGCTGTTTTAGGAGGCACCTACCGGCTACAAAAGGCATAGGACACCTCTAAATAAGTAATACATTAAGTATATCAAAATGAAACCATAATAAAAATATTTAAGCAATGTGTGCGAAATATCTTTTACAAACGAATAATAATATGTAGAGCAAAACGAAAGGAGACAAGAAATGGAATTTAAAAAGAAATTGAATAAATTAGCCACGTCGTACAAGCAGTCGAAAGACCAGAAAGTCTTTAATGAATTGTACCGTGAGATTCTCCCTCTCTGGAATCAGCGTAAGAAAGGGGATGCCAGACGAACACGCGTAGATGAAGATACGATAATCGAAATGTACGAGGATGCGCTACTAAAAACACTTGAAGCTTTTGTCGTCGAAAAGGGTGAGTTCCTCCACTTACTTAATCAACGGATCAGTCAACGTAGAATTGATTTATACAGGTCAGAAGCAATAAGAAAGGCAAGAGAGCAACTAACATGGTTCGACGACGGGTGCGCCAACACCCTCGAAAGAATGTCAGACGAATTTGATCCCAACTATCAATCTTCTATTGAAGAAAAAATACTTGTTGGAAAAAAAGAAAGAGACAAGCGCGAACTTGTCTCCCACCTCATCGAGTCCGCCAAGACTCTATCCGATGAGGTTACCGTGAAGATACTAACAGAGTTCTCGAAGTACAGTTCACCCAACAAGCTCGCCAAAGCTTTAGGGTTGCACCACGAGACTGTAAACCGTAAGTTACGAAGGATATCTCGTTTATACGACGCCAATCGTTTTGGAGATATAAACGATTACTTAGCGGTTTAACATGTGTGTCCCTATTTACGCAGGTCATCTGCATAATATAGGCACCTTACTATCAGTATAATTCATTTCTGCATAATAACTCAATTGTAACAAAGTGGCTATTACAAAATCTTAACCATCTTTAATTGCCATTATACAGAACGTTCTGTCAAACATAGAGAAATAATTACTCTTGAAACGGAGATGATCCCGATGCCTAAACGTAAGCAATCCGAAAATATCGAATATATCTACAATGGAGGTTTCCCGCCCTATGATGATCCTGCGGACTATATTCCGACTGCCGTATCCACCTCGATCCGAAAGGCGGTGCGGCTCGGATGAATCTCACCGACTACCGACTAAGAATTACGCCGCGAGTATGCCAAGAAGTAGCGAAGATCACCCGCAGACCTGCCGAAAAAGTACATTCATGGATCGCGCACATTATCCGAAAAGCAACGATGATTGACGACGGTTTGTACGAATACCACGGAATACAATTTCGGGTACGACAGGTATCACCCGTACAAGTAGTCGTAGAAAGCGCGAGTGGAACGTATGAGCCGACTATAAACGTACCAGACGGCTGCGTATCGGTGGGCAACGTATTTGTACGTAAGCACGCGATACAGCGGGCTAGGGAACGATTCGGAATCGAGACAGAGAGCGCCGCACAATGGCTGGCGGATAAGTTTGCCCAGTCAACTTTCGTAGCTAATACAAAGGACTCGAAGGGTAACATCGGTCGCCTCTTTAGTTGTGATGGAATCTCAATATACGTTGATATTGGGCGAGATATTATACGAACGGTATTTCCGGGCGCGATTAGTTGTCCGAATCTATACCGCAAATTCAGCGAAATTGTATCGAAAGAAATACGTAAGATTGATCGTTCAATAAGGGCGGCTGAACGTAAAGCGATGCTGACCAAAGCACAGCTTAATTGTGAGAAATCGGCGTTAGAACTTCGTATGCTTAAAACGCGAAGTGTAGCCGTTAAACTAGCGTGCCAAGCGCGTATAAACGCCATTAACGAATACTTTACGCAGTTAGACGCTGATATTGAGCAGTTGATCGCGCGAAAAAAGTTTGTCGCTAAGTCGGTTGTAGCATATGCGAGGGCTACAGCGGGTTAATATGGCCGACCTCCCGCGTCGGCAAGGCGGTGTGGACGAAGAAGGCGAGGCGCCCCGTATGCCTGTTGTAAACCTGCGGGGTGCAGGCGCAAGCCACTCAGTAGACGACCGTTCATGCCGTCTCGCGGACGCGGGACTACCGGTGTCCGAAATGATGACGAGGAGTGTTGATAATGGAGACGATTGTGCACGAAGGTAAGCTGTATCGTAAGGTTGAACGTGAGGCGAAGCCGGGCGACGAGTTCATCCAGATCACAGAATCAGGGCGGGATTTAACTCAAGGAAAGGTTTACATGATAGCAGGTTTCGACTCGTTCGGCGATGCGGAATTTTACGATGACGCAGGTGGCTGTCGGGATTCTTCTACTAAGGAATATGTCGTACTAGTGCCTTTGACCAAGCAAGAACCAATCACGCTAATCTCCACAACACCGGCCGTTGAGAAGACATACACGATTCAGCTAACGGCAGGCGCTGTGGATGAGCTTATCAGAACGCTTTCATATGGCACCCTACTACAAGCCCAGTTCGAAGCAATCCGCAAATCATAACGTTAAAGGAGCGATGTGCATGGGAATCCGTGAAAAGTTAAAAGAACGTGAAGAGGCGCGCGACAAGGCGGCACAAGGAGCCGGCGGAGGCATTAACGCAGGCTTGCCGGAAGGTGTCACACGCTACGTTAAGCTCAGCCAAGAACTAGCCGGTGGCAAGACGTTTGTCCTCCTCGCACCGTATACCGAATGGTACTTTTACTACACGCATGAGGACGGCGAGAAATACCCGTCACGGGAAACCTACTACCGTAAGCATACGTGCTCGCACAGCCTGGAGAAGGCGCCGGCTAACGAAGACGAAGGCGTTACACTATTCGATCAGTACGCGAAGCCAAACGGAACTAATTGCTTATCGTGCAAGGCGAAAGCCAAACGCAAACTCTACTTCATGATGCCGGTGTACGATCCCGAATACAAGACGTGGCGCGTCCTCGACCTTAAAGAGTTCCACGCGAACAACCTCATGAACGACTTCGACAAGCTCGAAAAGGCTGCGAAAAAGTTCAAGCCGGACTATACGTTGACAGGCGATGCGGTCACGATCGGCAAGGCGGATAAATCGTACTCGCTGGAGTCGGCTGATCTTGACGAAGGGGTACTCGATGCCGCCCGTGCCTTTATCGGATCGACCGAAATCAAGTACGAAGAGCTCGCGAACTTCCGCACCGAGGACGATATCCGCGAAATTCTCAAAAACGCAACGAAGAACGTAGATCAATCGGTATTAGAGGACGGGCCGATCACCGTTTCCGACGAAGACTTGCCATTTTAACCGAGAGGAGGCGACCAGATGGCGAACTACTCGAATAATATCGGAGCCCACTCGCAGCTAGTGGCGAAGACGGCACTCCTTGCTAACGGTTACGAGATTGCCAACCCGGAAGCCCCCGAAGCGTACGACATTGTGGCGCGGCACCCGTTGTCACGCGACTGGCAGACGTTTCAGGTAAAGACCGTACGTAGACGGGAGGATCGGGGCGGTGCGCTCGTTGTATGTGGCTCGCGTAACAGTGGCGAGGTTTACACGCGGGACGACGCGGATTATCTCATCGGAGTACTCGACGGCGAAGTGTACTTGATTGAAAATCGGGAGCTGTCCGAATATTGGGCGACGCCGGACAATATCAACGAGAAGTGGCGCAAGTTATCGACTGTTATTAAAAAACAATTATCGGAGGCGGTTTAATAATGGGAAACATTAAAACGGTAAATGGCGTTCAATATCGTGTGGTAACGGATCGTGATGCGCAGGTAGGCGATTACCTAATGTATAGTGAGTCGCGCGGAGACTATATCGTAGCAGAAAAACCTTACGAGGTAGTAGAAATCGACTCTTTCGATGACCCGCAGATTATCGACGAGGACGACGAGACATACGACACTGTAGGCGATGAAGATGATTACGAAATTCTCGAAAAAATCGGCACTGTTCCGAACGAACTAGTAATGCATGGGGGCGTAACTTATCGGAAGGTCGCGCGAGATGCGAGAGTGGGCGATAAGTTCGTGGTTCCTAATGATTCAGCCGTGGATTATACCGCGGGTAAAGTTTACGAGATTACCGAATTAGACGGAGCTGGTGATCCTCATTTTATTGATGACGTAGATGAAAGTTGGTACGTACTATCAGGAAAATATACCGTACTAGAGCCGATTTCCATCGACGACGAACTAGCCGCAGCACAAGCGAGAGTTGCCGAACTTGAAGCGATGAAGAAGAAAGCTAACCGTTTGAAAGTCGGGGAGTATGCGAAAGTGGTAAATGCTTATATGACATACGCTACGGTTGGACAAATAGTGAAGGTTATCTGCGATGATGAGTCCCGTACGCCATACCGTGCCGAGAACTTAGACGAGAGGGTCGCAGGCTGGTTCCGAGAGGATGGGTTAGTCCGCGCCACCGACGAAGAGGTTGCGGAAGCACTACGTAAAGTCGCGCGAGAAAAGATCAAGCCGGGTGTTTACGTGAAATTAACGATAGCTGACGGAGAAAAGCCTAAATACGGATGGGGTGGTGTACGTAATGGCGATATTGGTGTGGTATGTGCTGTTGATGATAGTTGCGTAACCGTTAACTTTCCAGCCCACAGAGATTGGGAGGGGCACATTGACGAATTAACAGTAGCGACGGAAGAAGCAGAGACTAGTCAAAAAGCATTTGACCAGTTTAGACCGGGCGATAAAGTTCGTTTGGTTAGCGGTGGTGGCGAGCATCCACTATTCGGGTTTGATGACGGCGGTATCTATACCGTTGGCTTACGCGAGGACGATGATAGATTGACTATTAAAAGACAAGATGGAAAGAAGGGCTACGCGAGACCCTATCAACTAGAGAATGTAACTGACGAAGAGGTGAAATGGGCCGCACTTGGCCGTAAGGTTGGCGAGTTTAAGGCGGGCGACATAGTAAGATTCCTTGGACGGCGCTTAAATGTTCACGGCCTAAACGAACATGTAGGAATTATCACTACTATCGAACGAACCGACGGCGCTAGATCGCCTTACCGTCTTAGTATGCCGGATTTCGTGACTAGCGACTACAATACGTGGACTAAACCGGAGGAACTAGAACTCATCGCGCCGGTGGAATCCACTGTAAACTTACGAGTAGCCTAGCCACCCTAACGAAAGGAGGCGGTCGCTCTGACCGTAAAATTATCGTTAAAACTCCGTTCACCGACCGTAGCCGACGCTGAGGCTAAGCAACGAGTGGCAGACGCGACTAAACGTAAGTCTGCCGCAACTGAGACGATCGAGCAGGCGTGGGCGCGTATACTTGCAATGAGTAATAGTGCTTCGGATCAGGCACGTTTACTAGAGGTTAAAAGAGCGATGGAGTCGGGCGTAATAGGCAGACGTCCGACTGACGTTGCCAAACGGTTCAGTAAGGCGGAAGCTCTTCGTATATGGGTAGATTTAAACGAGCGACAACGCGGTGAAAAATTGGCGGAGATGGTACGGAATACTCCGCCTAATTACCGCCTAGTAAACAACGTTTCTTCGTTAGAATACACGATTCGGGCGATTGAATCTGCGGATATTATTGCTGTTGACTGTGAAACGTTCGGGGAAGATGGTGCGGCTCTCGATCCTTGGCGTGGTGATATGGCGGGATTCAGCATTTCAACTCGCTCTGAAAGCTTCTATATCCCGTTAAACCACGTTGAGAAGGCACTGCCTGAAGAATACGTAATCGGTAAAATGATCGAGATACTTCCGAAGGCAAAGATCGTCATGCACAACGCGCCCTTTGATTGCAAATGGTTCTATGTGAAATACGGGCTTGACTTGATAGATGCTCTTTATGCAGATACACGGATAATGGCGATGGCCCTCGATGAAAACCGTAACCACCGTTTAAAGGACTTGTGTGCAGATTGGTTAAAACTGCCGGGAGACAATTTCGATCAGCTTTTCGGTAAAACCCCGTTCAATCAAATTCCGTTAGATGTCGCTTTGGTATATGCGGCAGGCGATACGGAGAAGACGCTAAAACTTTACGAGTGGATTCGTGCTTGGTATTCGAAGCGCGACGATCTCAAACGTATCGGGCGATTGGTATTCGACATCGAAATGCCTGTGTGTCGACAATTCATCAGGTCTGACTTACGCGGAATCCGGTTTGATGTAGATATGGCGAAGAAATTGGACGAGAAGTTTGGGCAAGAGGAGTTGCAGTTGGAGGCGGAAATACATGAATATCTAGGTGAAAAAATCAACCTAAACTCACCGATACAGCTATCAAAAAAACTATACGGGGATTTACGGTTGCCTGATAACGATAAAGGGTCTACAGGAGTTCGTACCTTAAAACGTATTAAAAAGAACCACCCGGTCATTCCGTTAATTCTTGATTACCGTGCGGTGGGGAAATTGAGACAAGCGTTCACGTCTAAACTGCCCCATACCGTAAAAGCCGATGGGAAAATACACCCTTGGCATAATACATGGGGTGCCGCAACTGGCCGATTCACGTGCGCCAATCCGAATACACAACAAATCCCAGCCAAACGACCAGAGATACGGCATCTTTTTCTCGCGACGAACAGTGATCGGATTCTTGTTTCAGTCGATTATTCGCAAATTGAATTACGTGTGTTGGCACACATGGCAAATGAATCGGTACTTATCGAGGCATTCGAGACGGGTCGGGATATTCACTCGACTACGGCGGCACTTATCAGTAAAGGGCGATATACCTATGACGATATAGAGCAGCACAAAGATACGGAGGGTCACGAGTGCCAAAAACTTAGGAAACAAGCGAAAATTGTTAACTTCGGAATCGTTTACGGAATGGGCGCCGGTAAGCTTGCAGATACGCTCGAAGTAACAAAAGCTAACGCACAGACGATCATTGACGATTACTTTCGCGGATATCCCGGCATTAAACGATATATGGACGAACAGCATCGGAAGGTTATGAAAGACGGATTTGTATCAGGGATTTTCGGAAGGAAACGCAGACTTCATAACGACATTAAATCGAAAGAGCGTTTTCGAGTATTCGGCGCCCAACGTCAGGCGGGTAACTTCCCGATCCAAGAGAGCGCGGGTTCTATTCTTAAAAAGGCGATTGTAGACCTAGCGCCAGTTCTCAGACATTACGACACCTTTATTCTATTACAGGTTCATGATGAACTTCTTTTCGATTGTCCTAGAGACATAACACAAGACGCAATAGACCACATCAGGACAACAATGGAGAGCGCTGTAAAGTTACGATGTCCAGTTCGTTGTGACGTGGAAATTAACCCGGAACGTTGGATGAAGAAAGTGGACGAGCGAGAGTGGTTCGAAGAAAACGAAGAAGGGGCGTGATTGATTGTCACGTGAGATTCCTTTGACCCAAGGGAAGGTAACGATTGTTGACGACGAAGAGTTTGAACCCTTATCCAAGTATAAATGGTTCGCAACGAAATGCGGGAATTCTTACTACGCTGCCCGGAGATTAAACGGAAAAACAATTTTAATGCACAGATATATCATGAATCCAGAAAACCGACTTGTAGTCGATCATGTCGATGGGGATTCTCTTAACAACCAAAAAAGTAATTTACGAATTTGCAGTAAAGCTCAAAATAATAGAAACCAGCGAATTAAAACGAACAATAAGAGTGGATACAAAGGTGTGTACTGGCGAGAAGAAAAAGGTAAATGGCAGGGGAGTATGAGGCATAACAGCAAGACGGTCTATCTAGGGTTGTTTACTGATCAAGAAGAAGCCGCGAGAGCTTATAACCAGAAAGCTGTGGAACTATTTGGAGAGTTTGCAAGACTAAATGAGATACCAAAGGAGGATGGTGCCTTATCGTAACATCCGAACGAGCACCCCGCATTGAACGTGAATTCACCGAACAACTAGACGCTTACTACGCTTCGCCAACGACGTCTTATTACGACAATACTATTTCCCGTAGGTTCTACGAACAGAAACTCCGCCATCTAAAGTTTAAGCCGTACCCGAACGATGGTCTCGTAACCTTCGGCGCATCGGGTACCGATAAATGCGATCTCGAAGTATTCTTTCGCAATCAGAAGGTGAAGCCGAAGAAATCCGATGACATCTCGTTCCGAGGACGCCAGCGCCGACAAGGTAACGCGAACATCGAACTTGTACAGATGGACCTCGTACACATGGAGAAGCGACTCGGTGAAAACGCGAAGTTTACTGTCGAAACGAACGAAGAGGGCGCGTACATGTTCGAGGACGAGGCGCAGCAACGTGTGGTGTTCGAATACGACGGTGTTAAGTTCGCCATCACCGCAAAGCCTGACGGAATATTACGTTATAACGGAAGCGACCGCCTACTATTTGAATACAAAACGAAGGCGTCCGGTCTACGTGCGATGAACAGCAAACTCGACCGGAACGGGGCGCAGGACGACCACTTACGCCAAGTAACTGCTGAATCACTCGTATTCGGTATTCGCGAGGGTGTCCTTTTATACGAGTCGACGCAAAAGCCAGCATGGTTTTCTGACGAGGACCGATCGTATGTGACAAAGGGACAAAAGACATGGGCTGACGGTAAGCCTATGGCGGACATACGCCCGTTCTATTTTTACATTACCGACGAAATGCAGGAACGGCTACTTCGTGATCTCGCGAGACAAGCTCGGCTAGTTTACGAGGGACAACAACCGGAAGTGACTGCGGACATGACGACGAAGTGCGGGTTTTGCCCATTCTTTGCCGGTCATTGTCAAGCGACGTTGAGTGCGGAGAACCTAGCGTTCTTACAAAAGGTTGACGCGCGGATGGCTCGATCAAGCCTTGCAGGTAAACAGGATCACCGAAGCTTACGAAACTATTTAGCGGAAGCAAGAGCAGAGGGGGAGGCGGCTTGATGGACGAAATCTACACGTTCATTGATTTGGAAACGACGGGGCTCGATCATGAAACGGATCAGATAATCGAGATAGCCGCGGTGAGAACGGATTTAGAACGTGAGTATGGTCGGTTCCAGACGTTTGTGCAGCTCGATGAGGGGCGCGAATTACCAAACTTTATAACGGAGCTAACCAGTATCACAGAGAAAGATTTATACGGAGGTACTCCCAGCTTCTTTGCGGCAGGTGCGCTAGTTAAGTTTTTCGCTGAGACTACGGTCGTTGCTCACAATGCCCCATTCGATTTATCGTTTGTTACTGGCCACGCTATTTTCCTTGAAAAGTTCGTCTGCACCCGAGCGCTCGCCAAGCTCGTAGCGCCCACGGAGTCCGCATCGTTAAAAGACGTATGTGCCCGATATGGCATCGAGCTAAACGGACACCATCGTGCGATGAACGATGTGCTCGCTACAATCGAAGTCTTCCGTAAGCTAAAACCGATTGCAGACTATCGCGGCATTTACTACCGGAATGTAGTCGTAAATGCTCCGGATCGGCCGTTGAAGTACGTGCCTTACGGGGCGAAAATAGTGGAGGTGGTCGCCTAATGCCGATAGTTTCTCACGACATGATCGAAAATTATGATGAATTGGAACGCGAAGTAGACTCGCTTAAAACGGTGATGGCGGTCGTGTCCGGCGACCTCCGCCGTTTAGCCTCCGAACTACATACGGAGGACAGCGACGTGGTGTACGACAATCTGCTCGACTACGCGCGTCATTTAGAGAACGCGGCGGGCTTACGGAGGTGACCGATGGCTATTCGTAAAAAGGAACGATATCTCGGTTTGGACATTTCGATGAACCCCGGATTTGCGGTGATAGACGTAGTGAACCGGGTGCCTACGCTAATATACGCTTCATCGCTCGTTACATCTACTGCACATACGGACGGTCAACGTTTCGCATACATCGAGGCCAAGACGGTCGCAGTCGCTCACGATGCCGGACCACTTACCACAATTATACGTGAGGACTTTACGGATGGCCGATCGAAAAGGGCGAGACAAGGCGTGTTCGGCGCGTGGGCGGCCGTTGACCAAGGGCTAGCTCGATACGGGTATACGGTGACTGATGAGATTAGCCCAACGTCTGTGAAACGGTTAGTCACCGGCAATGGCAAGGCGGAGAAGGTCGAGGTCGCGGCAAGAGTACGTAAGATACTAGGATTGCCGGAAGACTACGAGTTTGCGGCTGGCTACGATGACAGCGATGCGTGTGCGGTGGTGCTGGCGTATCTTATCGCGAATAAATTGATAGACGTTGAGGAGGCGGTTTGATTGATACTTACGGTACATGAACGACATGCACTCGCTATGAAACACGCAAAGAAATTTGTGGGGAGGTCAGCAGCACGCCCCATTCTCTCAGGCGTGTATCATTCGGCTGATGGTACGTTGGTCGCAACAGACGCACACCGATTACTCCGAGTAGAAAACGCGCATGAGCGTAGCGAGGCGATTGTGCTCGACTCAAAAACAAGCGCTCCAATTGACGGTACGTATCCGGATATTTCACATATCATTCCGAAGGTTTATTGCGCTGAGTACGCGTTCGGCAGTGAATCACTCGAGGAACTAATCAAGGCACACGAGATCATGGTCAAGGTCGGAGGCAAGAAGTCGCCATATGCTTCGATCGCGGTTACCGGCTCTGGGTTAACGTTTACGACTACTTGCGGTATCGGTGTTTACGAGGTTTCACCGACCGTTCAAATAGAAAGCTTTTCGGACGAATTTACGCTTCATTACAACGCTCAGTTCGTGCTTGACGCCCTGATTGCGTTACGCGATTTTAAACCGAAGACGGTCGGAATTAAGTTTACTGGCGAGGAAAGTCCGTTTGTAATCGACACAGATGACGGAGTTCTAGCACTTATTCTTCCGATAAGACGACAAAAGGAGGTGGAGTGAGTATGGCAAAAGTTAATTTCAGAACGGAAGAATTAAAAGAATACGGGCTTCCGTGGGAGGGCTATAACGGAGTGGAAGTGATTTCAGATCAAATTGTCGACCAATCAAGATGGTCTGTATATCACGACATTATCTTTAAATGGATTGATGGGAAGTATTACTCCACAGGCTATAGTGTCGGAGCAACAGAGTGCCAAGACGAGAGGCCGTGGGAATACGAGAGTGAGGTCGAATGCGTAGAGGTACATCAAGTAGAAAAATTGGTCAAAGTGTGGGAGGCGGTTTGATGTTAACGCAGATTCTGGGTTGGTACTCTCTCATTATGTATATCATTGCTATCGTAGGAATTATCACCACCAATTATACTTCAGGTGGGAGACGACTTGCCTCATTTCTCATTGCAATTCCCGTAGCTGCTTATATCTGCATTACCTTATTTCAATGGTAAAGGAGAGATTAGATGAGTTGGCCTAAGCTGGGGCTCTTCATATTTTGGGCAGTAATCGTTACAGGCGTATATTTACTAGGCGGCGCTGGCGTGTATTACATTTTTGCTCTTTCAGGCGTAGGCATCCCGTTTGTTCACTCGGTCTTGCTTTTTGCACTACTCCGGCTGTTACGAGCATTAGCCGGATGAATAAGTACGACGAGAAGCCAGTCGAACGATCACTCCGTTATCTACACGAAGAGCTAGAGGACGTAACCGAGAGCCTAATCGTCAGTGAGAGAAGATGTCTAACGCTAAGATTACGCAGGAAAACGATAGTTAACGCGATAAACGATATCGAAAGGGAGATGACGCGGATTGACTCAACTACTAACGGATGAGTTCATCGGAAAGTACCCGGACTTTCCCGAACATATGAACGAGCTCGGCAAGTTCGTATATTACCGGACATATTCACGGTGGCTACCCGAAATCGGCCGCCGTGAGACGTGGAAAGAAACATGCCGTAGGGCTACAGAATACAACTTCGGTCTCGCGATAAACCATTACGAAAAGGTAGGATATACGGTGCCTTACGCGAGTTTACAGGCCGAAGCCGAGTCGTTCTTCGACGAGATGTTCAACCTGCGTCAATTCCTAAGTGGACGGACGCTGTGGGTCGGAGGGACTGAGGCTGGAGCTAGCTACAGTTTGGGCCAGTTCAATTGCAGTTTCGTTAATATTCGAAGCTGGTCGGATTTAGGCGACTTGTTTTATCTATTGATGGTTGGTTGCGGCGTCGGATTCAAGTGTACGAAGGAGTTTGCGGCAGGCCTAGCGCCAATCCGCACAAACACAACGTTAATCAACGCGCCTTACGAGCCTGTTCCCGTAGACCGACGATTGGAACGAACAAAGGTAACCGAACTCGATAACGGCTACGTGAAAATCTACGTAGGCGACAGTAAAGAAGGGTGGGTCGAAGCCCTCCGAGCCTATTTCGAAATCCTAACGGAGCCGCAATACGAATCGGTCCACACCGTGAAAATTTCGTACAACTCGGTTCGTCCGAAAGGTGAACGTCTGAAACGATTCGGCGGCAGCGCATCGGGCCACGAACCTCTTGCGGAGATGTTTGCGGGGATCGACCGCGTGTTAAAGAATCAAATTGACCCGTCGTTAGCTCCGTTGAAGAAAGACCAACGACTAATCAAGGTACCGGTGGGGTCGGGCCATATTCCATCCTACAACCGCGTACGTCCGATCCACATTCTCGATATCGGCAATCTTATCGGAGCTAACGTAGTGGTCGGCGGCGTCCGTAGAACAGCCGAAATATTCCTCTTTGACGCGGACGACTACGAGTGCTTGCTCGCCAAGTACGGTATTAACGGCGTGTGGACGGAAGATCAACTCGCGCATCATCGTAAGGTAGGCGAAATGCTAGAGAGCATCGGACAAAAGCCGGAGTGGTTCGATTCTATCGTAAAGGTAGAAGACGGACGATTCGGACTTGATCATCGGAGACTATCGAATAACTCTATCGCGTTCGAAACGAAGCCTAGCCGTGAGTTTTTAAACCTCGTGTTCACGATCATGCAATCAGAAGGCGAGCCGGGCTTTATCAATCTGGAAGAGGCGCGAAGAAGACGACCAAACGCCGAAGGGCTTAATCCATGCGCGGAAATACTGCTCGATTCATACGGGGTCTGCAACTTAACGACGGTCAACGTTATGCAGTTCGTACACGGCGATACACTCGATATCCCCACACTTCTACAAGCTCAACGACGCTCCGCCCGTGCCGGCTTACGAATGACTCTCGTAACACTCGAATTGCCACATTGGGACGCGATCCAACAGCGTGACAGGCTTCTCGGCGCGTCACTGACCGGATGGAAAGACGCTATGGCAGCCGTTAACAATAACGAACGTCAGGAACGTGATTTACTCGAACTTCTCGGCATCGTAGCGAATAATGAGGCGGAGTCCTACGCGAAGGAACTGCGGGTGAACGCGCCCTTACTCGTGACAACGGTCAAGCCGGAGGGCACCATATCGCAGTTAGCCGGCGGCGTATCGTCTGGCCTGCACTGGTCGCACAGCCCGTACTACATCCGACGTATCCGCATTAATGCGTCCGATCCACTCGTTAAGGTGGCGCAAGAGCTCGGCTGGACGGTGAATCCCGAGGTAGGTACGCCGGGCAGCACCGAAACAGAGCGCCTTGCTAATGCCCGTACGTTGGTCATCGACTTTCCTGTAGCTTCTGGCGCGTTAGAAACGAAAGATGACGTAAGTGCAACGCGTCAATTCGAGACTTACTTCCGATTCCAGCGTTCGTACACCGACCACAATTCGTCCAATACGATTACGGTAAGGCCGGATGAGTGGGCAACGGTTGAGCAGACGGTGTGGGACGGATGGGACGATTTCGTAGGTGTATCGTTCCTGGCACTCGATGGCGGTACTTATCAGCTCGCGCCGTACGAGGCTATAACGAAAGAGGAATACGAGGAACTACGCGCCAAAATGAAGCCGTTCGATCCGGAGATTCTAGCGAAATATGAGACGGACGGTACTAGCGATTTAGAGGGCGCGGATTCATGCGAGGGTGGGGCGTGCCCACTAAGATAAACGGAGGTGGCGGGATGGAAATTCTGAGTACGACGTCAAATACCGGAGCGTTGGTTGGCATGGTATGCCTCGGGATGCTTGCTGTGATCGTTGGAGTAATGGCGTTTTTCACCCTAATCAACGGAGAACTTATAGGAATAACGTTTTTATTAATCTCGGCAATCCTAGGCAATTTGACTGGCTTCGCAATGGTAGATTACGCAACTCCGAGATATGAGGTCACTATAACGGATATGTCCCGATTTGACACCGACAAATACCAGATCGTTGAGCAACGGGGCAAGGTATTCGTTGTTAAGGAGGTACGTCGATGAGCTACGGCCAACGAATGAACAACGCGAGTTAATCGAAATGTTACAAGGAAAGCCCGCGGTTGGTGAGCAACTAGTCGATATCGTATTTCATACGCTTTGTAAACTACACGAGGAGCAGCACCGAGTGGACCTGCGAGAACCATACGACTTGGAAACGAAAGCCTACAAGGCTGGTCTGTATTTTGCTGAACGAAAGCTTCTCGAAGTCTGAATCCATAAAGGAGGGCACCAAATGATCCCTGTAAAAATCAAGCGCCTGCACCCGGACGCAGTAATTCCGCAATATGCAACGACTGGCTCGGCCGGCTTCGATCTTGTCGCGGTTGAGGACGTAGTTATCTCGCCCGGTGAGACGCAAAAGGTTCCGTTAGGACTCGCGTTTGAAATACCGGAGGGCTTCGTGATGTTAGTGTGCATGCGGTCGGGCATCGCTCTTAACACGAAGCTTCGACAGCCGAATGGTATCGGTATTATCGACAGTGACTATCGGGGTGAAGTCGCGATGATGTTCGATAATATTTGGAAACACGAGCCTTTTTTCGCGTATGACGAAGAAGGCAGAGCGATTGTAACAGATTATCGAATCGAAGACGAATGTCCGAGTACTGAGTATTTACGGACGATATCTGGAGAGCAGGTCCGACAGTGGCGCGACTATCCAGCAGGAACATACCTAATCCGCAAAGGTGACCGCGTTGCCCAAGGATTGATATTGCCGGTGATGCAGGCGCAATTTATCGTTGCGGACGAATTAAGCGAGACAGATCGCGGAGCCGGTGGTTTTGGGAGTACGGGGGTGTTAACGTAATGGGTTATCTCGCCAGTTTAAGTGCTTTTGTCGTAGTTGATGCGGACACCGGACGCCTTGTATCGGAAAAGTTTATACAAGCCGAAAATGGGCCGAACGCTCTCTAACTAGGGGGTCTTACGCGAAGAACCGAGCAGTAGTCGAAATCTCCCCCGAGATTATACTCGCGATACTAAGGGAGGCGCGCTAATGGCAGAAACGCAAATGTCCGTGAGGCTGATCTCGCATACACAACTGAGTGAAGAGTTTTACGGTAGCCTCGACATATTTCACGAATTCATAGGGTATGAGGGCAATCAACTCGACCTATGGGGCACAACTGACGGCCAAGCCGTAGCCCTCACCGCGATCAGAACGTGTTATTCCGCCAATAAGCCGTCCGAGATCGTTGTTCTCGAAGGCGACAAGTACTTCGGTCAGACCGCATCCGACGGCGAGGAAGGTACAGAAGCCGACCGTCTGTTCCGCCACATCACACGATCAGGCCATACGTCTACTTTGGAGCACCTCACGTTCACATTTGCGATCGAGGGCGTATCCCGCGCACTCCTAGCGCAATTGACACGGCATCGGGTCGGCTTTAGCTACTCCGTCCAGTCACAACGATATGTACGGATGGGCAGTTCCGATAAGACTGGCGGATTTGATTACATGGTGCCGCGGAGTATTCAAGAAAAAGGCGAAGGGGCTGTCGCAGTCTTCCGAGCATCTATGCGAGCATTACAGGCTGACTACGACGCACTTCGAGAGGCCGGAGTCCCGCCAGAAGACGCCCGTATGGTCCTCCCGAACGCAGCCGCAATCAATCTAGTTATGACCGCGAATCTCCGGGCCCTGCTCGACTTCTACGGAAAACGACGGAATGGTCGCGGTGCTCAATGGGAGATTGCGGAACTAGCCGAGCAATTACGTAGGGAGGTTACGAAAGCAGAGCCGTGGACAGCGCCATACTTTGACGTAGCCTAAATAAAAATTTCGGAGGGTGATCGGTATATGACGAATGTAACTATTTTGACGGATGATAACGGAGTTAAGCGTGAGTATCGCGAGGTTGAACGTAAGGCAAACGTTGGTGAACAAGTAAAGATCATCGCGGGCGCGGAAGAGATGCTAGGCGAATATCGAAAGGGCGAGGTTTATACAGTTACGGAGTTAGACGGGTATTACTTTATACGCGTGGACGGAAAGTGGGGTGACGGCACTACGCTTAATCTATCTCATGACGATTACGTAGTCCTCGAACCCACCGACATTATCCACGTTGACGGCGTATGTTGCCGCGAAGAGAAACGAGAGGCTAAGGTCGGCGAACGTATTCTAATCGTCGCGGCTGAAGATACCGCGAGAAAGTACGATAACGGAGATATCTTGACGGTCGCAGGAGTACTGGGGGTATTTAAATGCGTACGCGTAAATGAACATGATCGGGTTATCCGCCATCGCGAATACGTAGTTATAACGCCTTTAGACGAACCGACCCCGAATAACATCACGGTAAATCTAACCGTCAACGTAGCCTCATCGTCTCCTACCGAAATCCTTAAAGCGATCGTAGATAGTGTACAGGCGGAGCTGGCGAAGGCGGAAGCACCTATAGATACGGGGATAGATACGACTGCGGCAGGGCGCGCTTTACAGAAGATGCGCGATAATGCCGTAGAACGTGCTAAGGAGGACGTGTGGGTATTACGGGCTGATACGTCCAACGTAAGGAATCCGGCTCTACGAAGACGCGGCGATATCTACATCAAGAATGGACTCGGATTGACCGCAGATTTTATCGTCAACAAGGAAAAGAGAACCGTAGTCTGCTTACTTCGCGGCGTAGTAACCCCGGAAAGGATATACGCTCGTGGAATCGCCGAATGCTCGCCGGACGATTGCTTTAACGTCCATATCGGCAAGGCTATTGCGCTGCGTCGCGCGCTGGGACTCGATGTGCCCACGGATTACTTGAACGCACCACAGCCTACAGAGGTTCGTGTGGGTGACGTTGTACTAAATTGGCAAGGGGCGCGAAAGAATGTGGTTTCGGACGTAGGTACTTCGTATGATCTACACGGGCTCACTATTGGTTACGTACGTTCTCGCGGGTATAAAACGATTGACGACTCCCGCGAATAAAAAGCCCTACCAAGAGGTAGAGCGTGCTAAATAGTCTCGCTTATTTACCGTTTAAGCATGTGCTATAAGTGGCTGACCAGTAACCTTCGTGCAATTCACTGTCTCGATAGCTTTGTAAATAAAGCTTCACATTTCCATAAACGATAACCTCACTTGGTATTACGTAATTATGATCAGATTTCTTTAAGAGCATATAGTGAGTTTCACAATCAGACTGAATTGATTGAGTTGGTTCTACGCTTTTTTCTGCACTTACCCCCGTCGCTAGAGTAAAAATTGAAAAAGCACTTAGTAAAGCAAGACTAAATTTTTTGGCTAACATTTGCAATTCCTCCATTATTTGTAATTTTGAAACAAGCTTATTATATTTTCTTTTTTCGCAGTAATCAAGTAATTTAGGGAGTGGTCATTGTGAAAATAGCAATCTGTGGTCGGATGCGAAGTGGAAAAGATACGGTTGCGGCCTACCTAGTCGAACATTACGATTTCATACAGTACGCGTTCGGTGATGGCATCAAACGTATATGCCGCGAACTATTCCCTGAACAATTTGTAGACGACAAAAAGCCCCGTGCGCTATTGCAAGGCGTGGGGCAGGCGATGAGAGCGATTGACCCTGACGTTTGGATTAAACGAACTATGCGCGAAGTATATACAGCACAAGGTTTCGACGTAGTAATTACGGACCTCCGCCAGCCTAACGAATACGCACGCCTTTATGCGGAAGGATACGTAATCATTCGCGTAAACACTTCTGACGATGTACGAATAGACCGGATGCGTTCGGCAGGCGATGTGTTTGATCTCGCGGACTTCACTCACGATACGGAACGATACGTAGACATGTTCGCGGTCCATTACGAGTTGAATAATAACGGATCAGTCCTTGACTTGTGGGAGCAGATTGAATGTGTGATGCGGGATATTATGCATAAGGAGGCGGTTTGATGCGAAAAGTTTTGCTGAGTGGTATGTGATTTAAGATGAAGAAAAATATTATATATAAAGTAACTAATTCATCAATTTAAAACAAATAAAATCCCCTGAAATTACATCAGGGGAGGAGATGAGAGAATTATATTTTAGTATTGATAGTACACCCAACCAGAATAGGTCCAAGTACAACCATCGGAAAAGCAGTCAGTTCCAACGCCTCTCTTTAATTTACCTATATAACCACGTCCGTCATCGTAGTCAATTTCATCAGGCGCTTCAAAAACAGTATATTTTTTTTCGATACTTGCCCAATACTTATCAGTAGCTGTGGTGTTACTTAGTTGTGTTTCATTAGCAAATGCTGTGGAAACGGAAAATACTGAAACAACAACTAGAGCGAAAGCAATTATAGATTTTTTAAACATAAAAGCACCTCCAAAAATTATTTTTTGTAATAATTAGATAGTAGAATATTGTGTATTTAATGTCAAATCATGGGAATTTAAGAGCAAAAATATATAACAATAATTTTTAGACAGAAGAAAAATGAAACTGAAACCAGAACATTCATGAAACAATTTACCAATCAGTTGGCTGGTCTTAAGGACGTGTATTTATCGGATTTGAAACAGAGTCAGAATATATCGACATCGCGAACCAACGAATCACACGATTAAGGGAGGCGGTTTTGTGTGGAGGTTTGATAATATTCCTGATTCTGGTGGTTGTAGTGATAGGATAGATATTCGAGATCAAGTAGACCCGTTCGTACCCGACTGGCCTACTTATGTTCGCGAGGCATATGCGGACGGCTACCGTGCTGGCTACACGGATGGCCGTCACGCCGCCTCAACGGAGATTACTTACGATTTCTTACGGCCACGTCTGGGTGAAAACGGTTCTTCCTGCTCTTTGTGACGGAACGCGTACCAGTTGTTAGAACGTTCGATATACAGGTACTTGCCGGTAGGAACGTTATGCTTGCGGACAAAGGAAGACACGGCCGCGTAGTAACGTTTACCATCGAAAGTAGCCGGCTGTACGGAGTCATCAACGGAGACTTCGCCCGGACGTGCAATTCCGATATTGCCGGTCTTTGGATCGTAGCCTACGTGACACTTAAACGGTGTGCCGGGTACGACTCCGAGCTTTCTACGGAGTGCGGATGATAGATACAGACGGTTGAATTTGTCCACCGAGATGTAAGCTTCGAGGGATTCCGCGAAATTATGCGCGACGAAAGACATAGTAATCACTCCGATCGGTAACGTTATTTAACGATAGTATACGTCATTCGACGGAAGATTGGAAGATAATACCGTTAATAAGCGCGATAGGCAGGCGTTTATTAACGTATCTCACACGCGAAATGAAGGAGGCGGCTTAATGGGCGCATGTGCCGTTGATATCGAAAAGGGACACCGAAATCTTTCCGTTAGGTATGCGTTAAATGACCGTGACGGCGTACACGCAATCCTACGCGACATCCACCATTTACGGTCGAGCCGGTACGAACGGGGCGACTACGCGGCGTGTGACGTGTTGATTGATCTGGCGGAGGCGATCGAACGGGCGGGGCTGACGGATCGGGAGCGTGAAGCGTTGTATTACGTGTATGAACGGGAATTAGACACTGTTGAGACAGGAAAGGCTATGGGCATCAGCCCTCAAAAAGCCGGATTACGCGTAAGAAATGGATTGGAACGAATAGCGAAGGTCTATGAGATATGGAATTACGGTGAGGAGGCAGCATGATGATGGAATGGGTAAAAATGGAACGAACTGACCGAATGGCAGCTATTAGCGAGTGGATAGATGAAGTAATCCTACGTACGGGTAATAGACCAGACTCCGGCGAGCTTGAACGCCTAGCAGACGCGATACTCTACGAAGAGCTCACGGATGATGACGAACATAAAATGACCCACCATGAATATCCGATTCTATCCGCGACACAATACGCCCGCCGAACACTCGGAAAACACAAGCGACGAGGTTCCGGTATGGGCGGTGAGACCTCGCTTAAAATAGTAGAGGATACAGGGACGGACGGAATCTCTTACAGGAAACCTTCGCGCAGAAGACGCAGCCCTTACGAAATGCAATTCGTAGATAACAACGCTAAGATACGCAATAAGGCGAGACAAGAACAGTACGCAAAGGACATAAAGGCGAGCGAAGTCAAGAGCTATTTTATTGCGTAAGGGGGTTCGTTTTGGGAGGTTTCGTATCTATGCATGCTAGAGACGTTCATCCACAAGTTCGAGCACATCCGTAATCTCAACGCCAAGCACTTCGCATATTTTCGCAAGGTTATCGAGTGGTAGCCGTACAGTTTCATTGTTGCACATTTCGTTAATTGACGAGACACGTATGCCTGTCAGGCGTGAGAGTTCTCGTTGCGAGATTCCACGTTCTTTGAGTAGATCGGCTAGTTTAATATGTATTTTCATCGCGAACAACTCCATTACTTATTGTCACGTTTAACGGAACGTGTTATCCTTCTTGTAGAGGGTGTGATTTCCATGCCTTCCAGTAAATGAGAAGGAGGACGGGTAATGGTGGAGGTCGTGCTTCTGGTGACCGCGCTGGTAAACTTGGCAACTGCGATAGTCAACTACCGCAATGGCAGGCGGAACAGCAACGGTCGGAACCTAAAGTAAAGACCCCTTACGTTCGCGGCGTAAGAGGTCGGTCATCAAACGGGTACGGGAGCCTAACGGTTCCCTGCCCTCCCCATTATCTTATTCCAATCATACCCTCGATTATGTACGATAGTCAACGGAGGCGTTGGAACCGTGCAAACTATTACATTGGTAATTGCGGTGGTAGCGCTGGTCATCTCGATCGCCGCGTTAGTACAAGCCGTGAAAAATCGCAATTAGTCGTCGGAAAACCGGCGGCTTTTTGCATGTTTGGAAGGAATTAGAAATCTTCTTGTCGAAAGGTGTAGACGAGGAGGTGGATAGGATGAAAGCACATAACGGATCAGGTTGGACTTTCGAGAGCTTTCCCGAGTGGAAGTATCGCACAGAACCGGAATGGGACGCAGGCCCACGTTGGAAAACGGCTCCCGAGTGGACCGGAGACCCGGGCCATTAAAAATAGGAGGTTACGCGACATGACTGATCCAGAATGGCGCGATGATCCCGGTCATTAATCGAGGAGGGAACGCGATGATTTACGATATCAATTGGGTTGATGATCCGCAAGGCATCACTGTTTGGTTCGTGGACCCCGGATATTGATAAAAGGAGTTACGCGGTATGACAGAGCCAGAGTGGCTAGATGACGCCGGCTACTAAAATGGAGGAGGTTACGTAATATGACCGAATCAGAATGGGCGGTACAACGTAATTGCAATACAGGCGATCCGGGTTGGGTACTTGATCCCGGTCACTAAGTAAAGGAGTGTACGATATGACAGCACCAGATTGGAATAAACAACGCTTTGACCACGGCGGGATTGGCTGGTAAGTAGCCGTAATTACCACGATGTACGCGGACCACAGTAGTACGTAGTTACTACTACGCTTAGTCTCGTGGGAGCCGGATTCATGTCAAGGTGTACACTTGACGTGGCTGGCGCTGGTAATCCGACCTTTCGGGCTATGAGCGCTGGAATATATTCGGAATTAACGAGGAACAGACCGCCTCTATGTCGAAAGTAATAGGACGAGAGGAGGTACTTTCTATTGAACAAATTCGGAAAAATATACTTACTGTCAATTTTAATAGGAACGACCTTCATCGCATTATTATATTTTAATTGGGAGACTAAAACAAAAGAATGGGTAGGTATTGAAGTTAGTAAATGGCTCGATCACAAGTTCAAAGACCCTATGTATAATGGACTTATTGTCTCGTATACTATCCATGGAAAACATGCCAATGAGCTAAATGTTGTGGCTTCTGACGTGATTGCTGAATACGGTATTTACCAAAAAGAAAAAATTTTTCGAGATGACTTGTGGTTAGATTTTTGTGAGAAGAGAAACATTAGGTTACATTACCATACGAAAAAAGAAGAATTAAGTCCAACTGATTGTATAGTAAATATTTCAACAAAGAAAGGCAATTTACTGATTGATGATGACTTAATAGTGGATGTGGATGGAACACGATATCATAGATTTGATGGGAAGCTATATACATCTGTCGATCTAATTAGGGCTCAAAGAGAAAAAATAGAGAAGGAGAAGAGAGACCTTCTATTCGGAAATTATGGGAGTTGTTTCGGGCTTCGTAAGGGAGCATATCTTTCGTGTGTAAAAGCTAATGAACGGGAGAGAAAAGAGATTTTGAAGAAAAGGTTTGGAATAATCTTAGAATAAGAGTCATTTGAGACGTCAGAACTATTCTGGCGTTTTATTTATGGGACGAACAGAAATGGGCGTATTCAAAACACTTCTGCCCGCTTTAATTAGTATTTCGGGTAAATCATACGGTGGGGGAGCGATTGAATGCGGGTAGTTTTTGACTGGCGAAATCTTCTATTGTGGGGTATTTCCTTCGTTTCAACTATGACAGTGTTCTGCTTTGGACCGTTTACGATATTTCGGAACAAGAGAGTAAAGCTAATAAAAAGGGGAGGTCGCGTATGAGTACTACTTTCGATCGCACGTACCATCCCGAGACCGGCGAACTAGGCACGTTTGTCCCAGACGGTTCTCACGTGACTATACAAACGGATGCACAACGGGAAGCAACCCGTCAGCATTTCGAACGTGAACGAATGAAGCTGACCTATCGTGGGTTAAATTGGGTCGCGTGTTATCACGAAGCTATACTCGGAATTATACGAGATTTAACGTTAATAGAGGCGGGAGCACTTATAAAGCTGCTTCCGTTTTTGCGTTTTAAGAGCGAGGGCAAGCTCGTACAGGACGGCAAGCCGTTAAAACAAACGGACATTGCACGACTATTAGGACGAGGTAAGAAAGCGACTATGGCGATTCTACAACGATTAGAAACGCTCGGCGTCATAACATGCGAAAAAGAAGGCCGCACCAACGTGTATTACATTAGCGTCGATTTCCATTCGATGGGCAACGTAATAGATGGCGCATCCTTTACGAAGCTATACCAAGTGAAGGCTCGCGAGATTGCGGAGGAGCTAACGCTTAGTGAGCTCGGCTTCCTATACAAGATACTGCCGTTCTTCCACTATCAAACGTATTATCTTTGCGACAATCCAGACGAGGAGAATCCGGAGGTCATTCGTCACTTGAACCGTGAGCAATTGGCTGAACGAGTGGGACACGATATACAGACGGTATATGAGCTCGTGAATAAACTCCGTAACAAAGGCGTAGTGCTGACGACAACAAGTGGTAAGACAACGAATTATCTCGTCCATCCAGACGTTATGTTCCGGAAAGAGTACGAAGATGAGTATACGAGAGTCGTGCGGAGGATGTTCGAAGAACACCGGATTCGGCAGGCGAAGAAATTTGCTTAGGTCAAAACGATACCTTTTACCCCGTTTGCTTAGGTCAAAACGACACCTATTGAAAGTGAGAATAACGCTGTAATGGCGGGGCGGAAGGCAGTTTTTGTGGATTTTCTTCTCTTTATCTTTAGAGACGTGTGACATCGGCTAACGCCGAGCTTCGGCAAACAAGTTGCCTCGCTATCATCTTTCATCGCGAACAAAGTATAGAAGTAATTACAACGCGGTAGAAGATATTGATACCGAGGCGGCTTGTCCGCTGAAGGAGAGTTTAACTAGAAGGGATTTTCTCTTGTTCTTTTATTTGAATGATGCTTTGTATAGTAATCCGGTTAATTATTATTTGTGCTGATGGACCTATCGAGGAGAGCATGCAGTTGTTCCTTTCATGTGGTATGACTTTAATTTCAAAATTTTTGTCTCTAGTTATAGACTTAATAGAAACAGTAAGTACCTCTCCATTAGTAAAAACAAAGATAAACTGGTTTAAAGGGTGAGAATTTAGCTCGCTGTACAACATGCCTCTAAAAATAACAACTGATGTAGCAAGAATAGCAAGACCTAATATCAAACTAAATATAAGCTCTGCCATACTGCCAAAAGTAATTGAATTTCCATTGAGTATTTTTTCAACAAGTTTTTTTAAAGAGCCTATGACCCCTACTGCGGAAGCAAGCGTTAGACAAAATCCAAACAACCAAAATATTAATGGTGAGATACGTGTAACTTTTCTAAGGCTAACTAAAATGACTATTAAAAAGAACAATATAATAAATAAGTACACCACGACAGCCATTTCCTTATTGTAGTACGATACTGCGCTAGCTATTAAAATTAATAAGACACACGATAATGTAAAAATTTTAAAATCTTGATTCTTTAGGAACTTAAAACTGAGAAGTTCACGTTCAACTTTTTCTAATTCCGTTTCGTTCTCAAATAACTTCCTTAGAATAAACGGGGCTATGAAGAGAAAAGTTGATCCTCCGAGTTTTGATAGGAATGAATAATCTTCCATTGATTAATTTCCTTTCTATAGATTTGTATGTACTGACTACTTTATAAAAATTGGGTAATTTAAGCAATTGAAAATACAGACGCGGCGCCGCTCGATGGTTCCGCGTTATTTCTTATTGGATCGGAAAGGAGGCGGTAGTACACGATGCTCTTCGGACCTAATTTCTACGCTAAGATCGCGTTAATGTTAATCGGAGTTCTTACGGCAATGCTCGTAGGAATCGTACTTCTAGCGTGGGGTATCAGTGTGTTATTCGCGCTGCCTTATTGGGCGTGTTTGGGTGGACTAATTCTACTTATAGTAATAGCTTTATGGCTACGGAAAGGAGACGGATAAATGGGCAAATCGGTACACGTTCCTACCCGTCATTAACCCGCGTCATAATATAGAAGGAACTAGGGGGCTACCAGAAACGAAACGTACCGATTGAACCGTAATTCCAACCCGAAAATATCCGCACGAGCGTTCCACGCGTGACCCGTCCAAAAACTTCAACCCGGATGCATACGGCATTCACAGTAACCAGTCGTTATACGACCGTATTCAACCCGTGTTCGTACTAGATATTGATATACACTCGATTATGTCAACTACATAACGTATGGTTAAAATGGAAAATCGCATATTGACGGGGTTTACGTGTGCGAACAAGTGTTTACCGATGATATATTATCGGACTCAAACGTGCGTTCGGTTACAGTCGTATGCAACGTTTATGCATTTCACGGATACCCCCAAGGCGGGTGTACGATCCCTCACCGTCAGGTTCCGAGCGTTTTCTTACAAGTTTTTAACCTCCGGGTCTAATCGAATACACCTCGAATTTAAACGGAAGCTACCGGTTGCCTATCGGTGGCTTCTTTTTACATTCGATGACGTAAGATCGACCGTGCTGGCGATTAGCTACCGCCAGTTAGACCGCGACTCCCCGGGTAACGGTCGTTTTCTCATGTGGAGTCAATAGGCGAAGGGGAGGCGATACATATACGAAAATTAACGAAAAGTAAACTATTGCCTGATGTTATAGGAAGACGGTACCTTGCGGGTGAATCGTCGGTAACACTAGCACGAGATGCCGGGGTTTCTGACCGTCAGATACGTCGAATCTTAGTAAAGCACGGAGTAAAAATGCGCAGGGCTGGTAAGACTCCAATTCACGACGTAAACATAGAATTTTTCAAGCTATGGACGCCGGAAATGGCGTATGTCCTAGGATTTATTGTTACTGATGGGTGCATCTCTCAAAATCAAATAACGATTGCACAAAAAGAACGCCACATCCTCGAAAGCATCGCGGACATTATGGGCGCAACCAATCCTGTTACTGAACGAAGTAACAACGGTGGAAGAACGACCCTATTCACGCTTAATATCTGTCGTACGGAAATGGTGAATGACCTTGCAAAGCTCGGCATCTCCTCTCGAAAATCACTTGTAGTTCCGTTTCCCAATGTCCCCGATGATTTAATGCCACATTTTCTTCGCGGTGTCATTGATGGCGACGGATGGGTTCATCATAAAGGTTATACAATGAGCGTTATTTCAGCCTCGCCGTTATTTGCGGAGAGGCTTTTTGACGTACTAAGCGACCGTGGATTCAACACAAGAGTGGTGATCGACTGCTCCAGAAAGACAACGTACTACCGCGTTTATGTATCAGGTAAAGAAGATATCTACCGATTAGGCAAGTGGCTTTATTGTGATTGCGGGCATCTTTACTTACCAAGAAAACGTGAACGTTTCGAATATCACAACGCATCCTAACGAAAGGAGAACGATATAATGGCAAAAGATTTACGTAAATTAGAAGCGAAATTAACTCGTGAACAAATAACGGCCGCCCAATTACTCGCAATTAACAACTTCCTACCGCGTAACCCCGATGATGGCGAACAAGGACGATTAACTCTCGACGAGATTGCAGAGCAGGCAAAGTGTTCAATTAGTGCTCTTTATAAATGGCGTCATCACAATCGTGATTTTATTGCGTACACGAATGAGTTATCGGCAGACGCGTTTATGTCACATCTTCCGCACATCATGGAGAAACATCTGGATATGACGCTTAAAGGGCAAGGCTCAATGAAAGGGATTGAGCTGTTTTATAAATTTGGTGGACTCCTTATTGATCGTCAGGAGGTCAAAACGGAAGAGGGCTCTACAGTTCAGTCGCTTGAAGACCGTCTAGCCCGTTTGAAGGAACGTGCGGACTCGTTGAAGAGGGAAGGTGACGAGTGATTGGCGTTCCTCAATGGTGAATGGCATGATCGTCCGGCGCGACAGCTCGAAATTGACCGTCGTATCGAACTCATTGCTCAATATAAGCGGCTGGCTGATGTAGGCGATTTAACGGACTATGACGTTGATCAATGGGAGCTACTTGACGAGGAGCTAACGAAGCTCCAGCGGGTTCATGCGTGCGAATACGACATGTTACTGTTCATGTACGAGTACTTTTCGGAGGCGCGAAACCCCGGTAACCAAGACAATTTAATACCGGCGGGTACGGACTATAAAGATGCGGCCGATTTCCATCGGGAACTATGCAGACTTCTCGATGAAATCACGAAGGGTAACGTCGAGGAAAATGTAGCTTGGTCGGTAGGCCGCAGACATGCGAAAACAGCGTATCTTTCCAATGGTTATTTGTGTAAGAACGTGGCCTATCGACACAAGCGCTATATCGTAGAGATATCGGAAACAACCGATGTGGCCGGCGACTTTATCCAGTGGGCACGTAATCAGCTCGTTTTTAACCAAAAGTTACGTGAGGATTTCGGGGAATTGCTCCACGAGAAAAAATCGCTTAATGGTACGGATAACAAGTACGAATTCGTTACGACAACTGGTACGAAAGTAGAAGCGAAGGGCATGGGGACGCAAATGCGTGGTCTTCGTCACGGATCAGCGCGACCTGACTTATTTATACTCGACGACTTAGAATCCGGCGAGAACACGAACACTCCCGAATTGCGTGCGAAGAATTTGCATTGGTTCCGTTCGGAGATGTTGGAGGCGCTCGGTTTCGGCGGATTATGCGTTTACATGGGAACGATCGTACATTACGATTCGCTACTTAATCACGTATTAACGAAGCGTAAGGATTTTATCTCGCGTAAGTTTCCCGCGATTCTTTCGTGGACAGAACGAGAGGATTTGTGGGAAGAGTGGCGGAGGATTTACAACGAAGACGATTCCAACGCGAAGAAGAACGCCGACTCGTTCTATGAAGCGAATAAGGACGAGATGCTCCGAGGAACTAAAACGTTATGGCCGCGCTACACTTATAAGTTTTTCATGGAGAAGCGAGAGGCAATGGGCGCACGGGCGTTTAACCAAGAGTACCTCGGCAATCCGGTCGATGAGGAGTCGCAGATTTTTAATCCCGAAACATTCACGTACTATACGGAAGAAGACTTGCAAGGCCTGACGCTAGATTACTACTGCGGAATTGACTTCGCGATGGGTAAGGAGAAGGGCGACTACTCCGCAATTATTACAATAGGCCGTAATCGCGACACTGGCGTTTGTTACGTGACAGATGTGTTTCTTAAACGAGTACATCCCGACGTTCTACTGCAAGAAGTTGTTAATCGTTCACTTCAGTTTCAGTATGAGGGAATCGCGGTCGAGGCACAGCAAGCGCAGGAATGGTTTGCAAATAAACTGGCGGAAGAGTTACGGAGGAAAGGGTACCCCACACATCGACGGCTGAAGGAGATCAAACAACGAATGCGCAAAGCACTTCGAATAGAGTCGTTGTTGCCGGATATTCAGAGTGGGAAAATTCGATTTAAGCGAGATCAACGTCTACTGATCGAGATGTTCGAGATGTACCCGAATCATAATCATGACGATGGTCCGGACGCTTTGCACATGGCCTATGATGCTGCAAAACTCCGTAGAAAACGAGTAATAGACAAGCCAGTAGGATTGTAGTAGGAACGTGTAATATGTGGTAGCTAATCGCGTATGAAACGGAAAAAGTCGTTAGAGACAATCCGAAATGGTTGTAACTAACAACTTTAATGGACTATTAGTCAATAATGATTGCTTATTTAAGCTTGTCAACTTTTATCACTCTACGAAAATCCTCTGATGTTCCAGGCTCAAGTGCTTGATCTAGCACGAGCCTCATAGTAATGGTTGTGTCATCATCTTGATGAGAATCATTTGGGGTTGAGGACTCATCGTCTTTAGGTAGATGATCCCAACTTCTCAACCAGTTGTCGTTTGCCATGTGCATTCACCTCCTCTCTTTTATATTGTAGAAATAATGTTAAGTAATAAAAATGAGATAAGTAATAAAGTGAAATTTACAAAGATAGAGTAGACACCCTTTTTAAAGAGATTTTTTTTACTATGGTTAGCTATTATAGTTTGTTTTAGAGAGTTTTGATAAACAATTGATAAATCTAGTGCTAATTTTTCCTCTTTTTCTTTTGAAAGCTTGTCTAAATTCTTCGTAGTTAAATCAATACGTAAATATTCGCGAGTGTCTATAGCTTTAATGAAATAATAAAAAGTAAATCCAAAGGATATCAAAGGGAAAAGTAATGAAATAATAAAAATAATAGTATAGATGAAATGAGATTGAATTTTATTTAAGATAGTAAAATTAAAATTATTAAGGAAGAAAACTAAGATAACACCAACAAATCCCATCAAAACTCCCGATCTAGTCTCGATTGTTTTCTTACTATCCACTTCTAAATCGTTCTCTTTTTGTAAAATAGAAAGAAGGAGTTTCGAAGAAAGGGTTTCGAGGTGTTGGCTTTGGGCTGGGTCTTCCGTTGGTTTATTTTTAATTTCTGGCATAAAGTATTACCTCCAATTAATGGCTCTTATTAAGGAGTATATCACAAGTAAGGAACAAATTAGGAGATGATGATTACGATTAAAATGTTCTACTCTGGCGCACAGTTCCCACCTTCACGCGACATTGAACGCCTGTCCAAATACTACCGTGGTCGTAAGATTTTTGACGGCAAGCAAGCGGAAGTGCTCGAACGTGCTACCGAAATCCTAAAGGATACGCCGCACGCGCCTCAATTGTCTAAGCTCTATATCGCGGTCAACCTGATGGACGTGCTACTAACGAAGCCGGCCGATTTGATGTTCGGTGAACCTCCATCGTATGAATCCGGCAAGCCTGACTCCTCCATCGAGCAGCAACGACTGACCTCTGTTGTTGAGGAAAACGATTTGAACGTTTTGGGTCACGAGATAGTTACCGGTGCTGGGATTCGAGGAGACGCGTTCATCAAGACGTACTATGCTCCGAGGCAGGATTTATCGGAAGTGCCCGATGGTATCGAAATCAAAGTGAAACCTGAGCCGATTATCGAAGCGGTTGACCCGTCGAACGTCTTTCCGGAGCTATCGAAAGGATCGCGAAAACGATTCAAGGCGATTAATATTGCATGGGTCGAGTGGGTGACGGAGACAAACGGATTAATAGAGTCAATCGTAGAGGGCTCGAAGACAACACAGACTCCCTACCTTAACGTCGAGCGCCACGTTCCGGGGGCAATAATCTACGAGAGGTTCCAGCTACATCCTAAATCGGTAGATACGAGGTATGAAGCGCCTATTCAAACGTTCACCATTGGGGACGCGGTAAGTACAGGACGCGAGAAAGACGTTGTTGCAACAGGTCTCTCTCACATGGCAATCTATCACATCCCGTACAAGTCTACTGATACCGATTGGCAGGGAAGTAGCGGCATTGAAAAGATAGAATCGGTACTGGCCGCGATTAACGATAGACTGGTTCAGATTGACTACATCCTGTGGAAACACAGCGATCCAACTGCGTACGGGCCCGATTTAGGTGAGCCCGACGTACGATTCAGTGGGCGCTATATCCCCGTAGCTGAAACGGAGGTTACACCCGGGTACATGACGTGGGATTCGCAGTTAGATGGCGCCTTCAAGGAGCTAGACGTTTTACTAGGCATCGTATTCCAGATGAGTGAGACCCCGCAGTGGCTATTCGGTACGACATTAGCGGAGGACAAAGGTGGAACCGGAACGTCACATACCGATGGATCAGCGATAAAATCACGTTTTATGCCGATTCTATCAAAGGTTAAACGGATAAGAGCCCACGTTGACCGTGCTTTTCGTGACGCGTTGTACTCATCGCAGATACTAGAGAACTTTGCGAATGACGGCGTAGAGGGCTTCGATTCGTATGCGCCAGCGTACCCAACTATTCGCTGGAAGGACGGCATACCTCGTGATGAGAAAGAGATCGCGGAAACTATGTCATTGCGAACCGGTGGCAAGCCTACTATAGACGTTCGCTCCGCGATCAAATACATGGACGAAGTAGACGACGAAAAAGCTGACGAGATTATAGCTCGAATTGAGGAGGACGAAGAAGCCGCAAACGGGACGGTGGACTCGTCCATTTTTAATGATGAGGGTGGTGAAGAGTAATGCGACAACCACCGATGCCCAACTATGACTACGAAACTGAGAAACTAGTTCGCGCATACAAGCAAGCCGTGGAGGATATATTCCGTGAGCTAGACCGGCTTGATATCACGTCGATTTCACGGGACAACGGGATTGCAGCTCTAAGCGAAGTCGCTCGCATACTATCCGTATTGGACAAAGAATCTGCGGAATGGGTTCGAGTAAACGTACCCTTAGCGGCCAGCAATGGAATAGCAGACGCTATCTATGTACTAGGAGCCGCATCAACGATTGAGGAAGCCCGTTCAATAGCGAGGTTCAACCGAATGAACAAGGCAATGACTAACGCTGTAATAGCGGATACGCAAGAGGACCTACTTGCGGTGACAAGAAACGTAAAACGAAGAGTACGGAACGCTGTACGCAAGGTAACCGCAGAATCTATGCGAGCAAACATGGCAAAGGGAGTAAACGGTAGACGTACAATCAATCGCGATACACTAACGAGGCTCCGTAAGACACTAGGGGATTCCCTCAATACCGGAATTATTGATGCGGCGGGAAGACGATGGAAGCCGGAAGTTTACGTCGATATGGTCACCCGTACGAAGACGATGTTTGCACACATGGAAGGAACGATAAACGAAGCCGTTGCACGCGAAGTATACTACGGCAGGATTTCGAGGCATGGGGCAAAAGATGCTTGCCGGCTTTGGGAAGGTCGGATCGTTAAGCTGACGCCTGATGCACCCGGTGATTATCCATATCTTGAAGATTTAAGAGGACGACGGGATATTTTTCATCCTCGCTGTCGTCACTTAGTCTCTCCGGTTAGAAACCCGGAATAGTGTTTGGCCTTACGAAATGGCGAAAAACTTTCGGAACTTTATAGCCGACGGGCTTTAAGCGGGAGGTATCGAATGACTGACACACTTAAACTTTTATTTCCGATGAATCTGCAAACTTTTGCGGAGGATGACACAGAGGAACAGGTCCCAACAACGGACGATTCCGTAGAAACACCAAAAACCTTCACGCAGGAAGAGCTAGATAGGATTGTCGCGGATCGAATCGCACGTGAGCGTAAGAAATCGGAAAAATACGCTGATTACGACGAGTTGAAAACGAAGCTCGCGGAATACGAACGAGAACAAGAAGAGAAGCAACGATCTGAGATGACCGAGATCGAGCGATGGAAAACGGACTATGAAAAGGAAGCCGCGGCAAAACAGGCACTGGAACAAAGTGTTGCCGAAATGGAAGCTAAGTACCGACAGGAAAAAATTCGTAACGCTTTTATTACTGCGGCAACTAGCGCGAATATCGCTCACATCGACGACGCCTACATCCTCGCGTCAACTGATTTATCTAAAGTAACGTTCGATGAATCTGGTAATGTGGTAGGGATGGACAGCGTAATACAGTCTTTAGTTGAGACTAAACCGTTTCTTATTGCCCAAACAAAAAAGGAGCCTAGTACGATTGGCGGACCATCTGGATACGGACATGAGACGGGAGTTAAAACACTCGAGGCACAACTAGAGGAAGCAAAGAAGAAAAAAGACTTTGGTAAAGTCTTAGAACTGTCCAATAAGCTAAGTCAATTACGTAAGTAACTACACCACCGGCCTATTAGCGGTGGTTTTTTAATACCCAAAAACAAGGAGGAATCCCATTAATGCTATTTACTTATGATTTTAAAGACCAAGTACGTGAACTATCAGCCGGTATTGATTTAATTATCAATGACGCACCTACTCTATTAGGTTTGGTAGGTCTTAATGGCGAGCCACTAACGCAGACGAAATTTGAGTGGATGTCAGATAACCTCAACTCGAACCGCGCCAATGTAAAGGTAGATATTACGGATACAGATACCCAATTGGTGGTGAACGATGGTGACGGTGAGAAATTCCGCATTAATGCAATCGTGGTAGCTGGCGAAGAGTACATGAAAGTGACTGCCGTTGCCGGCGACGAGGTTACTGTAATTCGTGGATTTGACAGTACTACGGCGGGGGCTCTAAAAGCCGGAGCAGAACTCCGCATCGTAGCTCGTCCTCAATTACAGGGTGCCGGTGTAGGTCAAGACGAGGGTCACGATCGCTACGTTGATGATAACTACACGCAAATCTATGAGCGTTATGCATCCGTCTCCAATACGCAAATGGCAGTTCGCACCCACAATGTAACTGACGAATTAAACTACCAAGTCGAGTTACGCTTGAAAGAGATGTCCCGTGAGATGAACGATACCTTGATCTACGGTCGTAAAATTATGGGTAACAAAGGTACGCCGAGCATGAGCGGTGGTCTGTTGTATTACGCGGATAAGAAGGGCGCTGCTAAAAAGAACCTGAGCGGTAAAGAGATTGACGCAAAGGTCATCAACGATTTGATGGAGGAAGTTTATTTGCGCGGAGGTAACGTTAACACGATCCTTACGAACACTGCGGGCGCACGTCAAATCTCGAAACTAGCATCTAATACAATTCGCACTGAGCGCCAAGATACCACGACTGGGCACCGCATCTCTACGTTCGTTTCTGACATCGTAGGTGGCGGTGAAGCGACTATTATTGTTGATCCGAACTTCCCGAAAAATAAGGTAGCGCTGTTCGATCGAACTATCTTGTCGATGCATCCGTTGCAAGGCCGTGCGCTGTACGATGTAGATGCAGGCGTACCGGGAGCTGACTTTGTGGCTCGTCAAATTCGCGGTGAGTACGGAGTGAAGGTAAAGAACGCAAAAGAGAAGATTGCGATTCTTGAAAATATCTCCACATCGGTATCGTAAGGAGGTAACAAATGGCTGATTATAAAGCATCCCCGTTCTATGAAGTCGATAGCGGCGATGTCCGCGTAAAGTTTAATTTCTTCGGTATGTATTCAACCGAAAAAGAAGATGAAATTGCTACGTTAGACGCGTTGGTCCCCGCATGGATCAAGCGTACAGATGACACAGCTCATACGGAGGAACCCGTCGCACAGCCCGCCAAAAAGGGACGCGGCAAAGCCTCCGAATAAAAACGGAGGTGTTTCCCTATGTCGTTATCAATCGAAGCCGCAGACGATTATATTGACGTAAATGTTATTGATATCGAAGATTGGACGGACTGTGACGAAGCGAGAAAACAACGGATAATTAACGTCGCGTCACGTACACTAAAGTCCACATATCCGAAATATACGATACCGGATTCGGCTGTATATGAGTTCGCGGCAGTGTTGGCCCGAGAGTTTAACGATACGTTACGGCAGGCTCATAACGGGGTCAGCTCGTTTTCGTTATCTGGCGTAGCCTCCTTTACATTCCGCGACAAGCCGAGAGAGCTAGTCGATCTGATACCGCCAATAAGTCGTGAACTAATCGGGGCGGAAAACGACGTGAAGCTCGGAAGTCGCGGCGTAGGATGGAGCGTGTTATAAAAAATGCCTATGGTGCCGATGCACAACAAAATAACGGTTTACCCTGCGTTGTTAGATGACGAGGGCAATCCGAAGACAGACGAATGGGATCGACCGGTATACGGCGATCCTTTTTCGTTGAGTTGCCGGATACAGGAGAAGACGAAGCTTGTTCGGGCACAAACGAATCAAGGCGGTGTGCACGGCGTTACCTCGCAGGAAGTCGTGTCCTCTGCGCAGGTGCTTTGTGACAAGCTTGCGCCTATCACAGACCAAGACCGGATCGAGTTTACCGACGAGCTCGGCAGAGTACGTCAATATAGCCCGTTAGCTATTGAGATTAAGCGTAATATTGGCGGCAAGCCTATCTTAACGGAGGTGTCACTCTAACTATGGAACTCGAGTTTGACATGCGGGCATTTAAGGACGCGATTAGGCGAACGCCCGAGATCGTATTCGCCGCAACCAAACGCGGTATGCACGATGCTATGGACGAATGGAAAGCGGAGTCAGTAGACGTTGCTCCTTTAGACAAAGGTACGTTACGGCGCGGCATTAGTACGGAAGTTCGTCAGAAAAACGGTGAGGTAAGCGGTGAGATTTCGGCCGTTGCGATGGAAAGTACGCCCAAGTGGCCGAATTTTAATTACGCTTACTACATTCACGATGTAAAAGGCGATATTAAGAACCCGACAACTCCCTGCACTGTCGCTAAGTTTATAGATGCTCCGGCTGATGAACGTAAGCAGAAGTGGCTAAAAGACATTGAAGACGGAGTAAAAGCGGAAGTACAGAAACTAGGTTTTTAACGGAGGTGGTACGTTGTCCGCACTTGTTGAACAGGAATCAGTAGGCGAGTTTATAAAGGAGGCCTTTCCCTCGATCGCGCTGAAATACGAGGTACCTGACAAGCCCGTGAAAAATAACGTAGTCGTCCGGCTCCTGTCCTCCGATTCAGAGTCCGAGACGCGTTATCACTACCGGATTGATCGCGACTATCAGATCGTGGTATACGGTGTTGACGCGCAGGATGTCCTAGCGAAAATGGGCGTGATCGAACGTAAAGCAAACGATGGAATTACATTGATCCCAATGAAAGACTCGAAGCGGTATATCCGTATCGGGTCTTTTTCTTTTTCTACGGCATTTAAAACGGAGGGCGGCCTCTACGCACGATTAGGCGTGCTATCAACGGAGGTACGCGAGGCAAGAACGCAAGAACAGTACGACAAGATTATGCACGTATACGGGCGACTTGAAGCCCTATAAAAGGAGGTAACGCTATGGAATGGGACCCACTTAACGAGCCGACCCGTCCCGGGCTCTATCTAATGTACGTGGAAGCCGCGGCATCACAGATTCGAGGCGGTGCTCGTGGTATCGTTGCAATTCCACTTATGAAGTACGGAGCAAAAGCCACAGAAAAGACGTTCTACAAGATTGAGACCGAAAAGCAAGCGGTTGACTTGTTCGGCGTCACCAATATTCAGTCCATTCGTTTCGTATTGCAAGGCGGCGCAAAGCAAGTGCTCGTATACACTATGCCGAAGGAGCAGACGGCAGAGGCATTTATTGAGATGCGCGATTCCTTTGATACACGAACATTTAACGTGTTTGCATACGACGGGGCTGTGGATTCGGCTGAAATAGACGCGACAGTAGCGTGGGTAAAACGCAATCGTACGGAAGGCAAACATTTTGTATACGTCACGGGTGGTACGGCGGCTGACGATGCTGACCCGAAAGTAGGGAACGCGCGAAGTAAGAAGATAGCGGATAGCTACGTAGCTAACCTGATTGTCGGCGGCGTAGTCAACGGTAAGGAGTACCCGTCTTGTGAGTACGCGACGTACATTGCCGGCTTAATCGCAGGTACACCGATCAACAAGTCGATTACGTACGCAAGACTACCGTTAGACGACGTTAACAAGCGTCTTACGAACGCGCAGATCAACGAAGCACTCGAAGCGGGCTCGCTTGTCCTCGTACACAACGGTGATTACGTGATCGTTGAAAAAGGACAATTAACGAGTGGTGCCAAGATACGTAAGATTCGCGGACGACAGGCGATTAATACGGATATCGTGAAAACGGCCGCGAGCGACTACATTGGGAAAATAGATAACAATCGAGACGGGCAGGCGGCGCTGATTGCGGCGATCAAAGCGTACCTAGAACTGCTAGGCAAGTCGAATGTTCTTGAAGACCCCGTTGTAACGTTAGACCCCGAATTTGAATCGAAGGGAGACGCGGTATATTTGTACATCGCCTATATAGAGACCGATAGTATGGAACGCATCTTCCTACGAATCCACGTATAGGGAGGTAAGTATAGATGGCGAAAAATTTACTAGAATCCAACCGCGTCCTAAGTGGTTCGTTCGGCGAAATCTGGATGGACGGCGTGTGGCTGGCGAACTTCAATGCGGGTGAGTTATCCGTCGAGATTCAATACGAAAAGATTAAGCGATCCGGTAGTCGTAAAGCCGGGAACAAGCCGATGAGTATCGAGTGTACCGGTTCTATTCGCGGATACAAGATATCGTCCGCATTTGCTCGTAAGATAGGACAAATCATGGACGACCGTAGCGGGGCCTTCGTTTGCCAGCTCGTTATGAAACTCGATGATCCCGAAGCTTACGGTGCCGAGCGAGTACTCGCAAAAGGCGTTCAGTTTACCAAGATTGATGTAATGAAATTTGAACATGGGGCACCCGTTGAGACGGAGTGGCCTTTTGTTTTTGAAGATTACGAGTTCCTGGATTTCATTGAGGAAAAGTAAAAATTAGGAGGACGATTACATGACAGACGATCTATTAAAAGCCTTGCTTGATGCCGACAAAAGACCAGAAAAAGACGTGCAAATGAAACGATTTGGGACGTTCCGTATTCGGGCACTTGACGATCAGGAAATCGAGGATATCGAAGAAAGAGCGACGTTTGGTGAAACGGTTGACCAGACCAAGAAAGCCCTATTGATGATCCAAAAAGCAACAGTTACCCCTGACTGGTCACACCCGGATTTGCTCGCGAAATATGAGACGCAAGACCCTGTAAAGGTCGTTGAAAAGACACTACTCCCGGGTGAAAGGGTTAAGCTGTTCACGGAGATATTAAAGCTTTCTGGTTACGACTTAGGCGCTTCGGTTGACCAAGTAAAAAACTAATACGCGCGGGAGGCGAGGCTTTCGTTATACACACGATATTCCAACGACAAGGCCTCCCGCCGGCCTACATTTATAACGCACCTAGAGGTGAACGTATCTTTATGTACGCCTCCACAGAGGTGGCCGTCGAAGACGAGATTGCGGCGTTGAATAGGGAAGGGAGCGGTTAATCATGGCGTTTGATCTAGTAGGCCGATTACGGATTGTGGACGCGATGACCCCGACCCTCCGCCGAGTGTCTTCGGAACTCGACCGGACGAACTTATCGGTGAAAAAAGTTGCCGCAACTACCGGCTCCTTTCGTAATTCTCAGAATGCCGCCACTCAATCGTTGAGGAATTTCTCGGGTGGCCTGCCGAATCTTCTCGGACAGCTCAAAATGGTGGCGGGCGCAGTAGTCGCTGTAGGTACGGCCTTTGACGGAATCAAAACGGCGGCCGACTTTGAAAGTTCGATGTCCCGTGTTGCAGCCCTTTCCAACGCTAGCGCCGGAGACCTTGCGAAACTAACCACGAAAGCGAAAGAGCTCGGCGCCTCTACGGTATTCAGCGCAAGTCAAGCCGCCGAAGGTATGCAGTTCCTCGCGATGGCGGGCTATAAAACTAACGAGATAATCGCGGCTATGCCCGGGCTTCTCGACGCGGCCGCGGCTGGCCAAACTGACCTCGGAACAACCGCCGATATCGTTTCGAATATCCTTTCCGGCTTTGGGATCGCGGCAGGAGAGACGGGACGGGTTGCGGATGTACTCACGAAGGCGTTTACGTCAGCTAACGTTGACCTTCAAATGCTTGGTTACACCATGAAGTACGCGGCTCCATGGGCGAAAGCGCTCGGCGTGTCGTTAGAAGAGACAGCGGCCGCGGCGGGTATTCTCGGTGGTGCCGGTATACAAGCGGAACAGGCGGGTACTACGTTACGGGGACTGTTCGCTCGTTTTGCGAAACCTCCGAAAGAGGCCGCAGAGGCACTGGATAAGCTCGGCGTTAAGCTGTTTGATAGCGGAGGCAAGATGAAATCGCTTGCCACGATCCTCGAAGACCTCCAAAACGCGATGAAAGGCATGACCAGCGAACAGAAAACGGCGCTTGCTGGTATAATCGCGGGCATGGAAGCCGGTAGCGGTTTTTTGGCTCTGATGGATACCGGTCCCGATAAACTACGTAAATTCACGAAAGAGCTGGAGAATAGCGCAGGTACAAGCGGAAGGGTAGCGAAAGTTCAAACCGATAACTTCAAAGGGGCGGTTGATCAACTAAATTCCGCGCTAGAAGGGCTAAAGATCGAAGTGTTCACCCCGTTACTTCCTACCTTAAAGGACCTCGCGGAAAAGGGAACGAATGCGGCCTCCGTCTTCAACAAGTGGCTCGGAAGTAAAGAGGCGGAACGGTGGGGGAAAACGACCAAGGACGTACTCGAAGTCGTTGGTCCTTTGATTGTCGGAGCTACTACGGCATGGGCGACTTATAAGGCCGTGATGCTAACGGCAACAGCCGCACAGTGGGCGTTTAATACCGCAGCTAGCGCTAACCCGATAGGGCTTATAGTCGTCGGAATAGGTACGTTAATCGGCGCGGGGTATCTACTGGTAAAGAATTGGGAGACTGTGAAAGAAGCAGGCCATTCCATGTGGGTTACTATCAAAAACGGGTTCGCGACCGGAGTTAACTGGGTTATTGGGAAATTGAACACGCTAATTGACGCGATGAACCAAGCATTCAACGTAAAACTACCGGACTGGATGGGCGGTCAAGAATTCGCGGTCAATATCCCGAAAATAACCGAAGTTGAAATGGATTACTCGATTCAACAAGAGAAGATGAGAGATTTTCGCGAGCGTCGCAATATAGGCGTTGGGGACGACGGCTCTCACTACAGCGGCCTTGATTACGTACCATTCGACGGATATTATGCGCGCCTACACAAAGGCGAAAGGGTAATGACTGCGGAGGAGAATCGAGCCAGCAAGGAAGAAGCGTCTAAGTCACCGTCTGATAGACGAAAACCTGTGAACGATGGTGATAGCCCTAGTAGACAAGCGAGCTTTACCTTTACGGGGGACATCATCATTCAAGGCTATAACGGAGACTTAGAGACGGTCGCAGACAAACTACTCTCGATCATGGCGCGTAAAATTAACGAGCAAGTGTAAACGAGGTGATGACGATTACAAACGGTATTCAATTCTGGCTCTCTTACAATAACGGGGCGGAACGCCTGCAACTTCCGGTTAATCCGGAGTCTATTAAAATATCGAGCGATTTCGGCTATCAGGACGTTGAAGTCTCGCACTTAGGTGAATTTACCGTTATCGGGGACCCCAAGTTGCGAGATTTTTCGTTTTCATCGTTCTTTCCTCGCGACTACCATCCGTCCTATTGCGAGTACGAAGGCTTTCCCGATCCGTGGTCAGCAAAAGAGATGCTAGAGAGGTGGCGCGACTCCCGGAAGCCGTGCCGCCTGACGATTACGGGAACCCCGATTAACTATGCGGTCACCATACGCAAGTTCGATATCGTGCCCGAAAAACATGGGGCTCCCGGCGACATCTACTACGATCTCGACCTCAAAGAGTACAAGTTCGTAAGCATCCGTCAAGTCGACATGGGCGCGAAGAAAGGCAACGGTACAGCAACGACGGCAAAAGTGAAAAAGGCTGCCGCAAGGGGCGGTAAGAAAGAGATTCCGAGGCCATATGTCGTAAAGAAAGGCGATTGCCTATCTGTGATCGCGGCTAGATACGGACTTAAAACACGGGATATCTACGCCAAGAACAAAGTCATTGTCGGTCCCGATCCAAACAAAATAAAGCCGGGTCAGAAGTTGGTGTTAGTATGACGTGGGAAGTACATTATGATGGTGCGCCTATGGTTGTTCAAAGTGCTACGTGGTCCGGCGATATTACACAGCCGGCCCGCACCTTAGAGGTATCATTCGTCAATACGGTGGACGGCCGTAAGAAAGCTGTCCCCGTAGAACTCGGCAAGGAGCTACGTCTCTACAGTAATGGACGTGAACTATTCCGGGGCCTAACATTTAAACACAATATCAATGATCGCGGGATCATGAGCGTTACGGCATACGACGATAATATCTATCTTGCGAAGAATCAGGACACGCAGATATTCCGTGGAATGAAGGCGAGTGCCATTGCGCAGAAACTATGCAAACAGTTCGGAATTGCAGTCGGCAAAATTGACGATACGGGCTACGTAATACCAAAGCTCGTACTGCGTAATAAATCCATATGGGACATGATGATAACAGCGCTAACGGTTACGCAGAAGCAAACCGGACGGCGCTTTTTTATTTGCTCGAAGGAAGGCAAGTTTAATCTATTGTCCCGAAAAGAACAGCCTGTCCGGTGGGTACTCGAAAACGGCGTTAATATACTGGACGCGTCATACTCGCAGTCGATCGAAGAACTACGAACGCAGGTCAAGGTGACAGGTGGGGACGACAAGAAAAAGCCGTTGGTGGCTGTAGTTAAAAACGACGCACTCATAAAACGGTTCGGCATCATGCAACACCTCGAAAGTGCTGACTCGGATAAAACCCGATCCCAAATCGAGCAGTTGGCGAAACAGCTCCTAAAAGACCTCGGAACCATACACGATGAGGCAACCGTCAACGCGCTAGGGATTGACACAGTGTACGCGGGGGTAGGCGTCTACGTACAAGAGTCAATGACGGAGATAATCGGGGGCTATTACGTTTCGACCGATAGTCACACGTTTGAAAGCGGCAAGCATACGATGTCACTTACGTTAAGTGCGACGGACGATCTTCCAACGTTGAAATACGATCCACCACCGGAAGACAAGCCGAAGAAGAAAAGAAAGAAACGAAAGGGGCGGAAATCTGTTGTCGACGAAATCCTCAAAAAGACTCCAAGAGCCTAGTCGGCTGGAAGGCGGAGGCCCGAGCCAGTTTCGACAACTCATTCAACAGATCGGATACAACAAGGATGTGGATATCGAGCTTGGTACTGTCGTTGCTCCTCCGCCAGCTATACGAGTTACAGTCGATAACGATGAAAAGCTCGAACTGTTAGCGGAAGACCTGATCGTTGCGGAGCATCTGACGCGACATAAACGGAAGGTTACGCTAACCAGCGAGACAGTGCGCGAAGTTATGACAAGAGCAGGCTATACGCCCCATGTGCACGATATCACGGAGTTGATTATCGAGGGCGAGATCGAGTTTACCGACGAATTGAAAGCGGGCGATCGCGTCATCATCCAGTCTATTGACGAGGGCCAAACGTATGTCATACAGGATCGGGCGGTGATCTATAATGGCGCTTAGTCCGTTGCAACGGCTAGAGGATCGAGTGATCCAATCGGAACCGGAAGTCCATCCAACGTTAACTTATTCGCTGGACTTCAATACTGGCGATATTGGTGGCATGATTGACGGCGAAGCGGCTGTCCGTCAATTTATCAGCAAGGTTATTATGACGGCGCGGTTCAGGTTTCCAATCTACTACGACGGCGAGTACGGTTGTGAACTCATAGACTTAATCGGGCAAGATTTGCCGATAGAGCTTTTACGGTCGGAGATACCTCGTGTCATAACTGAGGCATTGATTTATGACGATCGAATAGACGATGTATACGACTTTGAGATAGAACGAGAGGCGGACAAATTGACCGTCTCTTTTTACGTTGATACGACGGATGGGATGACGTTAGATGTCTTAGAGGAGGTGGTGTGACATTGTACGAACAACAAACGCGTGAGACGATCCTTGAACGGATACTCGAAAGGTCTCGGCCGGACGTAGACAAGCGGCCCGGGGCGATCTTGTATGATGCGACGGCTCCCGTGTCGCCCGAGCTAGAGGCGTTGTGGCTAGAGCTAGACGCGGTGTACGATAAAGGATTCGCGATAAAAACTGACGGTACCTTGTCGTCTTACAACGAATGGCTGACACGTAGATGTGCCGAATTAGGCGTCTACCGAAAGCCCTCCGAAAAGGCGAAAGGTACCGTTACTATTTACGGCTATGAGAATACGGAAATCCCCGTAGGTGCCGAAGTGTCTACGGACGGTGACGAGCCGATTTATTTCGAAGTCACGGAGTCTGGCGTCATTTTAAACGGTACAGTAACGTTAGCCGCGAAAGCTATTGAGGGCGGCAAGTCGGGTAACGTCGGTGCTGGCGAAATCAAGCTAACGCAGGGCAATATCACAGGGATAACCGGCGTAACGAATGAGCTACCTTTCGAGGGCGGTATTGACGAAGAATCAGACGATGCCTTACTTGAACGGTACCTCGATCGCGTCCGAAAGCCTATTACGTCGGGCAATCGTCATCATTACCGGAAATGGGCGCTTGATGTCGTTGGTATCTCTGATGCGCGAGTATACGAGGTGTGGGACGGGCCGGGGACGGTAAAAGTCGTCTTGCTTGACGATCGGAAGCGGGCACCCTCCCAAGAGCTAATCGACAAGGTAGCGACTTACATCGAAAAGGAGCGACCTGCATGTGCGGAAGTGACGGTCGTTGGTGTAGCCGAAATACCGATCAATGTAGCCGCAAAGATAACGTTAGTGAACGGCCATACCATCGAAGAGGCCCGCGAAGAAGTGACGAAAGCACTGACGGATTATCTCGGTAAGCTCGCGCTAGTTGACTCAGTTGTACGTTTTACACGGGTTGCCGGCGTGATTGGAGGTGCGGCTTCGGTACTTGACTATGCCGATCTGACCGTCAATGGTACGGAGGAGAATATAACGATAGGCACCGATTCAATCGCGGTACTAGGGACGGTGACACTCAGTGAATGACGTAATTAAGCGCCGGATGCTCGACTCATTACCAACGATCCACTACGGAGAATCGCGACACATAAAGAACATAATTGAGCGAGAGTCAGAAGAGTTTGCGTTATTGCACGAGGGGATTCGGGACATAACCGATCAATTCTTCTTGGATACGGCAACGTGGGGGCTTGCTCGATGGGAAGCCGTTGTCGGAGTGCCCACTGATCTGACCAAACCGATCGAACAGCGACGTTCCGTTATCAAGTCTAAGTTACGTGGTACGGGGACGGTTACATTAGCCGTACTCGAATCAATTGCCGATGCGTTCTTCCCCGACGCCACGGCCGAGGAGGAACCACGTAAGTATACGGTCATTATCGTAATTGGCGGCGATATCCCACCGAATCTATACGATGCTTACGTTGCCCTCCGTGAAATGGCGCCGGCTCATGTCGATGTGGTACTCGCGCCCATGCCACGGGAAGTAATCGAAGTGGTCGATAAGGTAACGGTAAATCTACGGCGATATCGGACGATTGGCGAACTGCGTGTCGGGGATACGATCGGTAAGGAGCAGCGGGAGGTGACGTTATAGATGGACGGAAGATATCTCGAAAGGATTGCGGAGGATATCGCTACTCGCGCGACTTCTATTGTTCTTAATAATCAAACGGTACCTATTCGGAGCATTAGCCGGAATGGGGCAGCGGTGACTGTACGTACGGAATCAGTCAAGGGGATTACGCGAGTTTCTTCATTAAGACTGTACGATGAATCGGGCGGGCTGATTGCGGAGAGGCAGGCGGACGTTCCGGTTAGCGATGGGCAGCGTTTGGAATTTCGATTCAATTTTGCTATTCGAGAGGGGGCGCGTTGATGTCGTATAACGCACGGCTTGATTGGGAGTTCGAAGATGATATTACGGAGGGCGACGTCAACAGATGGGAAAAAGGAATAGCTGATGCGCACAAGATTCTGGAACAGCATACAGTGGCTATTTCGGCTTTGCAGATTGATGTGAAGACGATAAAAGATGCGGTGTTTAACAACTTCACGGACAATGTGTTCTTTGAGAACTTTGCAACATTGGACGACATTACACTGACAGAGGGATGGTATGACGAGGCTAATAAAAGGCTGGTGGTGTAGATGGCAACTTATGGTGGTTCTGTTTATCTGGGGACACTGCGAAATAAAACGACTGTAATCCCCAGACCGATACGACCTTGGCAGTACGGTGAACCGTACAAGGGGGCTGGTAACGGTAATATTGCTGATTTTAGAACAGACTCAGTTATTTCGAATTGGAATATCGGTGATTCTGATGCTAATCTTGATAATCAATTACATTGGCACAAGATCATAGATGGAAGTAAGACGTTACTTATCTGTGATAGAGTAATTCTTACCGCTATCACATGGGACGATCTCAATAGTGATAATCGTATATTTGGAAAGACGATAACAATTGATGGCCGGCAGTTTAAGCTAAGGGTATTAACTGTTGGGTCTAACTACCGTGGACATCCCAGAGAAGGAGGATTACCAAAAGATAATGAATGGGATCGGTTTATTACTAATGAGGATGCAATAAGTGGAATTCCGTCACCTGTAGAATCCGATATTGATGATTTACCATTAGGCAGTACAGACAGATACAGCCCTCACAACATATTTTGGAATTGGATGGCTATTTACTCATGGGGGCAAGAAGACGCTTCTGTAGGCGGAAAGGCTTGTCGCGGTGAGCGTTCGGCTAGATTTTGGAGTAATGGCTTTAGTTATAGTAGAGATGACTGGCGTGGTTGGCGCCCTGTACTCGAAGTTTTAAATCAAGCGCCTACTCTAGCACTCACGTCTCCATCCGACAACCAGCCCTTAACCGAGAACCAACGCATCAACATCGGCACCAACGATTTCACCGTATCTATCACTGCAAATGACGCCGATCCAGACGATACGTTGCAATACCAAGTTAAACTAAACAACGTGGTCAAACAGGCTTGGACTACGATAGCTAAGAATCAACCTGTTAGCTATACGTTTAAAAACGCTGATATTACGGCTGGATCAACACCGTTTACAGTATCTGTTCGCGATGATAAAGGGAACCAGACGGATTTTAACGGAGAGTTGACGAAAGGGAAAATCGGTAAGGATACGCAAGGTCGAACTACTTACACGTTTGAGTATACGGGTAAGCCCGAAATGTTTACAGTGCCTCCAAATACAACCAAACTTCAATTGGAATGTTGGGGGGCGCAAGGCGGTGGAGCAGGTGGTGGACTTGGTGGGTATTCAAGAGGAGCAGTCGCTGTTACAGCAGGGATGCTATTAAATATTTATGTTGGAAGTAAACCGACAGGAGTATATGGCGGATATAACGGCGGTGGGGACGGCGGAGCTAATTCCCTTAATGGGCAAGCTGGGAGAGGCGGCGGGGGTGCTACCGATATAAGACAAGGAGGTACTACGCTACTTGATAGAATCATTGTTGCAGGTGGCGGAGGAGGTGGATTGTCTGGAGGGCGTCGGGGTGGAGCAGGTGGAGGTGTCGTTGGAGGAGATGCGTACGGAGGCGAAATCTATAATGACGCTAAGGGAGGTACACAAACAGAAGGCGGGGCTAGTGGGAAAAATGGGGGAGAAGGTAAGCCACCCGCAGGTCTCGGTCAAGGAGGTACTGGTAATTACGGAACAAGTACCTCCTACCCTATCGACGGAGGTTCTGGAGGAGGGGGAGGTTACTACGGCGG